>JAYQUR010000038.1:0-16413 GCA_038148075.1 Alphaproteobacteria bacterium
GTATAGGATGCCGCACATGACGAAGGTTTACGGAGAATTCGACCAGGAAACGCTCGACAAGGAGTACCTGATCTCGAAGACCGTGCCGGACATCGGGCCCTTCGTGGCCGATTACGGCCGGCTCAGCGCCAAGGCTCGTGCGACGCTCGACTGCCGCGAGGACGTCGCCTACGGCGACCACCCGGACGAACTTGTCGACATATTCCCTGCCGGCAAGGGCGCACCGATCTTCTTTTTCATCCATGGCGGCTACTGGCGGATGCTGAGCCACAAGGACTCCTCCTTCATGGCGCCCGCCTGCGTCGAAAACGGCGTCGCGGTCGTCGCGGTCAACTATTCGCTCACCGGCTCGGGCGCCACCATCGACCTGATCGTCGACCAGTGCCGCCGCGCGCTCGCCTGGACCCACAGGAACGCCGAAAGTTTCGGCGGCGACCCGTCCCGCATCTTCGTCTCTGGCTCGTCGGCGGGAGGTCATCTGACGGGCATGATGGTGGCGGGCGGCTGGCACGATCGTTACGGCGTGCCTGCCGACATCGTCCGCGGCGCGGTGCCGTTGAGCGGCATCCACGACCTCGAGCCGCTCCAGCTGTCCTGCATCAACGACTGGGCGGGCCTGGACGTCGAGGGCGCGCTGCGCAACAGCCCGGTGCGCCACCTGCCGGACGCCGGCTGTCCGTTGATCGTCTCCTACGGCCATACCGAAACCTCGGAGTTCAAACGCCAGAGCCATCTGCTAGCCGACGCGTGGACCGCGCGCGGCTGGCAGGCCGACTGCTTCGAGCACCCCACGCGCAACCATTTCGATATCGTTTTCGACCTGTGCGATCCCGGGAGCCTGCTCGGCGCAAAGGTCTTCGGCATGATGGGCGCCCGAATCGGGTAACGGGCGCCACGTTGAAACTTCCCCTCGTCTACGTCGCGACCGGCGCCATGCTGCTGCAGCAGGCGCTGTCGACCATGTCCGGCTTGACGCTGCCGGTCCTGGTGCCGCCGATCGCCGAGGAAACCGGCCTGAGCCCGAGCCTGATCGGGATTTACGTGCCGATCCTCTACGCCGGTTCGATGCTGTCGTCCGTGATGGCCGGCGGTTTCATGTTGCGCTACGGCGCGCTCAGGACCAGCCAGCTCTGTCTGCTGCTGACAGGGCTCGGCCTGACGATCAACGCCGGCGGCGACCTGGTCTGGTTCGCCCTCGGGGCGCTGGTCGCGGGCTTCGGCGGCGGCCCGTCGACGCCGGCGAGTTCGCAGATTCTCGCCCGCTACGCGCCCAAGGACAAGGCGCCGCTTATTTTCTCGATCAAGCAGACCGGCGTGCCGGTCGGCGGCATGTTCGCGGGCGTGCTGCTGCCGATCTACGTTGCGGCCTTCGGCTGGCGCGGCGCACTTATCTGCGCCGGGCTGATGTCGTTCGCGTTCGTCGTGCTCGTCCAGCCGCTGCGGGCCGAGTTCGATTCCGACCGCGAGCCGGGGCGGCCGCTCAAGATCGGCGACATGCGCGGCACGCTCCTGATGGTGTTCCGCGACCCGCGCATCCGCGAACTGGCGCTCAGCATCTTCGCGTTTACCGGCCTGCAGCTCGCCTTCGCCTCGTTCTTCGTCTCGTTCCTGTCGGTTCGGCTCGGCTGGTCGCTGGCGGAGGCCGGATACGCCTATTCCGTCGCGATGATTTTCGGTATCGGCGGCCGCGTGTTCTGGGGGTGGGTCGGGACGCGCTTCATCGCACCGCTGCCGCTGCTCGGCGGCCTCGGCATTTTCATGGGTCTTTCGATGTGCGCCATGGCGTTCGTCGACGAAAGCTGGAGCCGCTATGCCGTATGGGCGGCGGCGGCATGCTTCGGGATCAGCGGGATCGGATACCAGGGCGTGCTGCTTGCCGAGATCGCCCGCATCGCGCCGCCGGGCATGGCAGGCGTGGTGACCGGCGGCACCGTCTTCTTCGCCTTCGCGGGCATGATCCTGATGCCCGCCGCCTACGGGCTGATCCTGTCGCTCGGCGGCAGCTACAGCCTCGCCTTCGCACTCCTCGGCCTGCCGTCGCTGGCGGCGGGCGGCATGCTGTTCCGAACCGTCCGGCGAAACGCTAAGGTGCGGGCCGCGAACATATGAAACGCCTGGAGGAACCATGGGCCGCGTAAGAACGACGATCGCCGGCAGCCTGCCCAAGCCGCAATGGCTGGCCGAGCCCGAAAAGCTACGCGCGCCGTGGAGGCTCGACGGCGCGGCGCTGGCGGAGGGTCAGGACGACGCCGTGGCGCTGTGGCTCGACGCGCAGGACGACGCCGGAATCGACATCGTCACCGACGGCGAGCAGCGCCGACGCCATTACATCTGGGGCTTCATCGAACGTCTCGGCCGCGTCGATTTCGACAACCCCGGCATGAAGCGAAGCCGCGGCCAGCGCTATTCCGCCGAGACGCCCGCGCCGAAGGTGCTGGAGGAATGGACGTGGACGGAACCCGTCCTGCTGGAGGCGCTGCGCTACGCCAAGGGCCGCACCGACCGGCAGGTGAAGGTGACGCTGCCGGGACCCATGACGGTCGCGGACTCGGTATACGACGAGGTCGGCGGGCGTTCGGACGCGGATTTCGCCGCGGCCTATGCGCAGCTGCTCAACAAGGAAGCCCGCGCCCTGTCGGCGGCGGGAGCCGACGTCATCCAGATCGACGAGCCGTGCTTCAACATCTACACCGACGAGGTGAAGGACTGGGGCCTCGCCGTGCTCGAACAGGCGTTCGAGGGCGTCACCGCGAAACGCGCCGTGCATATCTGCTACGGCTACGGCACCGAGGTCGTGCTTAACTGGAAGAGCGAAAACCGGGACTGGAGCCACTACAACGCGACGCTGCCGCTGCTCGCGGAGAGTTCCATCGACCAGGTCAGCGTCGAGTGCGCCGCCTCGGGCGTCGATCTCTCGGTGCTCGACTGCCTCGCCGACAAGGAAGTGATGGTGGGCGTCATCGATGTCGGCACCGAGACGGTCGAGACCGCCGACATCGTCGCGGACCGCATCCGCCACGCCATGGAGCATGTGAACGCGGACCGCCTGATCGCCTGCACGGATTGCGGCATGGTCCCGCGCAGCCGGTTTTCCGCCACCGGCAAACTGCACGCCCTCGCCCTCGGCGCGGCGCTCGTAAACCGGGAACTGGGCGCCTGAAGACGCCGGTTTCCGCCTGGCCGATCTAGACTTTTTCCAGCAGGCCGAAGGTCCGTTCCCAGGATTTTTCCGCCGCCGCCTCGTTGTAGGCGGGTCCGTGACCGGGGAGCATGTAGCCGTGCTCCACCCCGCCCGGGTAGACGAACACCTCGGCCCCGTCGAGGGCCGAGAACCTTTTTTTCACTTCGTCGATTACCTCCATCGACGCCGCGCGGTCGTTGTCGCCCCAGTGGAAGCTGAGCGCGCAACTGACATCCGGCACGAGGTCCAGATGGTTCTGGACGAAAGAGCCATGATACGAAATTCCCGCCTGGATGCCGCTTTTGGCGGCGGCGACGAGACAGAACTGTCCGCCGTAGCAAAAACCCATCACAGCGATCTTGCCATTGCATTCTTCGCACGACCGCAGGTTTTCGATCACGTCCGTAAGGTCGCCGAACGCCTGTTCGAACGGCGTCCGGTCGAGGCGGGCAAAGGCGCGGGCGCGGCCCTCTTCGTCGTGGCCGATGACGCCCGCATCCTCGTCGCGCCAGAACGGATCGAGGACGACCGCGGCGTATCCCTCGGCGGCGATCCGCTCGGCAACCATGGCCATATCGTCGTTGACGCCGAAGATGGGGGGCACCACCACCACGCCCGTGGCAGGCCCGTCGCCGGGAAACGCCGCGATACAAGGAATATTGCCGCCGCCCGACGCAGCGACAGTGATTTCGGTTACAGTCATCGTCCCAGCCTTTCCCATTCTATTGATCGTATAGAGCACCTGCGGGCGGCGAACCGGCCACGCGCGCGCATCGACATTCTCTTACTTGATGTCGGAAGCGCTGGCAAAACCGGCGTCGGGCGCCTTTGGAACGCTCGAAACGAAAAAGCGGCGCCCGCAGGCGCCGCTTTCTTTCGGCGTGTCGCCGTGAGGCGAATTACATGCTCAGCGGGCTGAAGCTGATCGCCGACTTCGCGACGGCCTTGCGGTCCGTGTCGGGAAGCGGGATCAGACCCTTGTCCGCAAGATAACCGTCCGGGCCCCACGCCTTCTCGGCGGTGAACTCGGCGACGTACTCCTTGATGCCGGGAACGACGCCGACATGCGCGTTCTTGACGTAGAAAAACATCGAGCGCGACACCGGGTACTGCCCTCCCGCGATAGTCTCGAATTCGGGCGCCGTGCCGTCGACGATGCTGCCCTGGATCTTGTCGGCGTTGGAATCGAGGAACGAGAAACCGAAGATGCCGAAGGCGTTCGGGTTGGCGACGAGCTTCTGGATGATCAGAACGTCGTTTTCCCCAGCCTCGATGAAGACGCCGTCTTCACGGATGCCGTGGCAGACCGCCTTGGCCTTCTTCTTGCCCATCGCCTTGATGCCCGGGAACGCCTTGCAGCCGCCTTCCATGGCGAGCTCGACGAAGGCGTCGCGCGTGCCGGACGTCGGCGGCGGGCCGAGAACCTCGATCTTCTTCGCCGGGAGCGACGCGTCGATCTCGTTCCACATCCTGTAGGGGTTCGGCTTCAGCTGAGAGCCGTCGGCGTTGGCCGGGACGTCCTTGGCAAGCGCGAGCCAGAGCTGCTTCAGCGTGATCGACATCTGCTTGGAGGCTTTCGAATTGGCCATGACGATGCCGTCGAAGCCGATCTTCACCTCGGTGATCTTGTCGACGCCGTTCTTGGCGCAAAGCTCTACCTCGGACTTCTTGATCCGGCGCGAGGCATTGGTGATGTCGGGGTGCTGGACGCCGACGCCGCCGCAGAACAGCTTGAGACCGCCGCCGGAGCCGGTGCTTTCGACGACGGGCGTCTTGAAGTCCGTGGTCTTGCCGAACTGTTCGGCTACGGTGGTCGAGAACGGGAACACGGTCGAGGATCCGACGATCCGGATCTGGTCGCGGGCCTGCGCCGACGCCGCCATCGCAACGGACGCCGCCGCCGCGATCGCGAGAATTCGAGTGGTTTTCATTTCGCCTCCATCGGGAGTTCGGAAGTTCGGGAGGGGGGATGGTCTGAAATCCCGCCACGCCGGCCGGCGCCCATCGCCGACAACGCCAAACTACGAACGGCGCGCGATAGAAATATGACGGGATAATTACAGTTTTGTGACGCGGGCGGATCTACGTGACCGCGAC
Source organism: Alphaproteobacteria bacterium (assembly GCA_038148075.1). Lineage (GTDB taxonomy): Bacteria > Pseudomonadota > Alphaproteobacteria > MPNO01 > UBA830 > JAYQUR01. The sequence goes on from JAYQUR010000038.1 coordinate 5,279, forward strand.
GAACCCCGATTGAATTTTTAATGGAAGAATGGTGCCGCTGAGGTGACTCGAACACCTGACCCACGCATTACGAATGCGTTGCTCTACCAACTGAGCTACAGCGGCACCGGGGCAATTGCTGCGGGCGAAGAGATAACGCCTAACGCAGGCACAGACAAGTAGCTGAAACGCGTAGCCGAAAGGTTAAGCGCGGGACGATCCGGGCCGCGGCGCGTCGGGCGGTTCGACAACATCGTCGTCCTCCTCCTCGGCATCGACGGCCGGTCCGCGGGCGAGAAAGGACGGCATCGCGCCGGAGGTTCCGGCATCCCCTGCGTGCGGCGCGCCGGCACCGACCGGGAGGTCGAGCGCCCGGCTCCGCGAGGGCGTCGCCCAGTAAAGCGTCCCGAGCGCGGCACAGGCCGGGCACAACGGATCCCACGCATCGCACTGCGTGCCGCAGTCGCGGCACAGCCACGCGGGGTCGGACGGCGCCGCCGCGGCGCGAACGAGCCATTCGCGCGTCGCCGCGCCGTCGCCGAACTCGCGCTCTTCCAGTTCCGCCATCAGGCGGCACACGCGGACCGGCGGGTCGTTCTCGGCGACTTTCATGAGATGGTTCCGCGCCTCGCCCCACAGCTCCGCGTCGAGCGCCGCGCGGGCAAGCGCCAGGTGACTCTCGGCGTGATCCGGATTGGCGGGCAGCAGCTTCTCGAATCGCTTCACCCGCTTGAGGGGCTCTCCGCCGGAATCGGCGTTGCCATAGAGCTGCGCGAGGCGCGGATGCGGGGTCCGCGCCCACGCCGACTCGATCTGCCGCGAAGCCTGGCGTTCCTTTCCGTCTCGCATCGTCAACTCGACGGTCCGGATCGTGGCGGGCAGATGGTCCGGGGCGAGGGAGCTTGCCCGCTTGGCGTATTTCAGCGCCTCGGCCGCATCGCCCGACCGCTCGGCATCGTCGCTGCAGCCGAGGAGCACGGCGGCGCGGCGGTCGCGGACTTCCTCGGCGCTGAGCGCCTTGCGCTTGACCGCTTCGTCGAGCGTTGTCAGCGCCGCGCGCCACTCTCCCTGGCGGACCTGCAGGTCGAACATCGTGCTGAGTACCCAGGGCGTCTTCGGCTGGAGCTGATAGGCGCGCCGGGCATAGTCGAGCGCCGCTTGCCGGTCGCCCTCGCGCTGCGCCTGCATCAAAAGCCCCCGCAATCCGAGAAACGCCGTTTCCTCGCGCTCGAGCATGGCGGTGAAATAGCGTTTCGCCGCGTCTTCGTCGCCGTTGAGCTGGGCCGCCTGAGCCGACAGGAGCATCGTGAGCGGCGGCTCGTTCAGGAGGACGTCCGCGCGCCGTGCCTGACGGCCGGCTTCCGCGGCATCGCCTGCGGCAACGGCGACCATTCCGTGCGTCAGCGCCCGGTAGCCGCGTTCGCGACGCGAGGCATTCCGGCCTTCGCGGAACCGGCCGGGCGTCCGCCCAAGGGCCCGTACGGCTCCGAGGGCGACGGTCAGCAACGCGACGAGAATCGCGGCGACCAGCACGAAGCGGCCGATCGACAGTTCGATCAGGTAACCCTGCCATTGTATCGAAACCGAACCGGGCCGGTCGCTGAACCACACCGCTGCGACGACGACCAGCGCCAGCGAGACGATCAGCCAGAACGTGAAACGGATCATGTCAGCCGCCGCCGGCCAATCCGGACAGAACGATACGGCTTATCTCGGCGCGCGCGGCATCCGCGGCAAGCCGTTGCCGGGCGGCAGACAGCCAGGCCGCCATGGGGGGGCCGGCGACGCCTTCGAGCGATGCGAGCTCATTGACCGCCGCTGCCAGATCGTCGCGCCGGACGGCGCTTTCGGCCCGGGCAACGACGGCTTCGACGTCTTCGCCGCGCCCGTCGATCCTCCGGATGCCCGCCCATCGCTTCAGGGCGCCGAGCGACTTGTCGACCCAGTCGCCCTTTGTCGTCGCGGTTTCGGCGGCGAGCGCCGCATCGATCGCGGCGGGAAACCGCGCGACGAGCTGTGCCCGCGTCGGGATACCGTCGGATGCGCGCGACGCAACCGGATTGAGCGCAGCCGCGAGGCGCGGATCGCCGCTCGCCAGCCGCTGCACGGTGGAGAGCTCGGCGGCAAACGGCTCGCCGCCTGCAAGCGCGTCGCGCAACTGTCCGACGGCGAGGGCGAGCGCATCCGCCTTGCCGACGGCGATCGCCGTCCGGCGCGACTCGGCGAGGCTGTTCTCCAGCCCGGCGATCCGGTCCTCATATGCCGACACGGTATTGGTGAGCTTGGCAATCTCGCCGGCGCTTCGGGACTGGCGATCGGCGTCGGCGCCGACGGATGCCGCAAGGCTCTGCTCCAGCTTTTCGATCCGCGCCAGCAATGCGGGATCGGCCGTCGAATTGCCCTGCTTATCGCGCAGCGCGGCAAGAGCCGCGGTGTTTTCCTCGAGCCGCCCCTCAAGCTGCCTGACGGTAGCGGCGAGCGTCTCGTTGGCTTCCCTTAGGTCCGCCAACGCATCGGCGCGGGCCTTCGCGGCGGCGGCAACGGTCGCCAGTTCGGTCTGTAGCGCAGCCACGGCTTTCTCGCCGGAAGCGCCGGGCGACAGGACCGCACGTATCGACGGCGGCAGGCTGTCGCGCCAGTACGGCAGGGTCAGCAGGCCTCCCGCTACGACGGCAAGCACCGCGACAAGCGTCCAGGCCAGGCCGGCACCCGAGCGTTTGGGCGCGGATTCCTCGCGTCCGGGCGTCGCTTCCGCCTCCGGAGCGACCTCGACGGTCGCATCGCCGTCGACGGTTTCTGCGGTCTCTGGTTTGTCATCGGCCATACCACGTTTGTGCGCCGATTCTAATGGCGGCTCAACCCCGATCTTCGGACGCACGGCACGACGCGTCGAGCGCCTCGAAGAGCGCTTCGGTCGTCGGACGGGCGGCAACGGCGCGCCCGGCCCAATTGCCGCCTTCCGTCGCGGCGGCCACCGCAGGCGACAGACAGACCGCCGTCGCGCGGCGAAGACAGGATTCCAGGCCTGCCTCCCGAATCCTTTCACCGAACAGGCGCGCGGTTCTCGGCGAAAACAGCAGGACGAAGTCCAGCCCACCGCCGGATAAAGCCTCGACGGCCGCGGGGCTCAGCGTATCGACCGGTTCGGCCGCGTAGACGGACCGGCGAATCACCTGAAAGCCTGCGTCCGACAGTATGTCCGACAGCGGGCCGGCCACCGTTTCTCCGGCCGCATGCAGGAGCGGCCCGCCGGCCGGCGTCAAGCGTTCGACCGCAAGCCGGGCAAGTGCGGCACTGTCGCCGCCCGCGCTTTCCACCGAGCGGAAGCCGCTGTCCGCCGCCAGACGCGCGGTCGAATCGCCGACGGTCAGGACGGGAACGTCCCGGCGGCCGCACGTCGCGCAGAAAGCGCGGACGCCGTTGCGGCTGGTAAAGAGAACGGCCTGGGCGCGCGCGGCATCGTCGTCGATATCCCGGTTTCGATGGACGACGCGCATCATCGGCGAGAGCACCACGCCGATCCCCCGGTCGCGCAGGAGCGCAACGATATCCTCGGCATCGTCGGCCGGCCGGGTGACGAGCGCCAGCCGGGCCGCGCGATCAGTCATCGAAGAACCCGGGGCCGGCGCGGCCGCGGAGTTCCTCGGCGGCGTCCGCACCCATGCCCGCGGCATCGCCCGGAAGGCCTTCCCGCCGGGTTTCGATCAGCTCGGAGCCGTCGGGACGGACGATCGCTGCGGCGAGCGACAGCGCATCGCGACCGAGCGTCGCCAGCGCCGCGATGGGTGTCCGGCACGATCCGTCGAGCCCCGCGAGCAACGCCCGCTCGGCCGCCGCGCGGAAGGCCGTATCGGGATCGTTCAGCGGCAGTAGAAGCTCGGCCGTCCGCGTATCGGCGACCCGGCGCTCGATACCGACCGTTCCCTGGCAGACAGCAGGCAGCATCTCCTCGGGCTCGATGGGCGTCGCGCCCACACTGTCCCGGCCGAGCCGGTTCAGGCCCGCGACGGCGAGAAACGTGGCGTCCGCCTCGCCGGCGTCGAGCCGGGCGATCCGGGTGTCCACGTTGCCGCGGAACGGAACCACGGTGAGATCGGGCCGCCGGTGCAGCAAGAGGGCCTGACGCCGCAGCGACGCGGTGCCTACGACAGCGCCGGCCGGGATACCGGATATCGTCGTTGCGCGCCGCGAAATCAGCGCATCGCGGGGATCTTCGCGCGGCAGCACGCAATCGACCACGAGCCCGTCGGGGAACCAGGTCGGCACGTCCTTCATGGAATGCACCGCGACATCGATGCGTTCGTCGAGCAGCGCTTCCTCGATTTCCTTGGTGAACAGGCCCTTGCCGCCCGCGTCGGCCAGCGTGCCCTGCTGCAGCCGGTCGCCGGTGGTGCGGATGACGACGATCTCGATGGCGCCATCCGCGGCGAGTTCGGGATGCGCGGCCTCTAGACGGCGGCGCACCTCGTTCGCCTGCGCCAGCGCCAGCGGACTGCCGCGCGTACCGATCCGGACGGAAGGAGAAGCCATGTCGGGAGTCTACTTCCGGAGAGCCGCGCTGAAAACGTGATTTCTCACTCGAACTTCCCTATATCTCCGCGACATGGAGACCTGCCGATGATCGTGCTCGGCATCGAAACGAGCTGCGACGAGACGGCCGCCGCCGTCGTCGACGACGCGCGCGCCATACTCGCCAATGTCGTTCACTCGCAACTCGACGACCACCGCCCCTACGGCGGCGTGGTGCCCGAGATCGCCGCGCGCGCCCATCTCGATATACTGGACGGGGTGGTTCGACGGGCGCTGGACGAAGCGGACGTCTCGCCGGACGATCTGGACGGCATCGCCGCGACCGCGGGCCCCGGCCTGATCGGCGGCGTAATCGTCGGCGTCATGACGGCAAAGGGGATGGCGGCCGCGGCCGGCAAGCCGTTCCTCGCCGTGAATCATCTCGAAGGCCATGCGCTGACCGCGCGGCTGACCGACGACATCGCGTTCCCCTATCTGCTGCTGCTTGTATCCGGCGGGCACTGCCAGCTGCTGTCGGTCGAGGGTCCGGGGCGCTACGAGCCGCTCGGCACCACTGTCGACGACGCGATCGGCGAGGCCTTCGATAAGACGGCGAAGATGATGGGGCTCGGATTTCCGGGCGGGCCCGCGGTGGAAGCGGCGGCACGGACGGGCGACGCCCAGCGCTTCGAATTGCCGCGGCCGATGAAAGGCCGCGCGGGATGCGATTTTTCGTTCTCCGGCCTCAAGACCGCCGTCCGCCACACACTGCTGTCGCTTCCCGACGGGCCGGTATCCGACCGCGATCGCGCGGATCTCGCCGCGTCGTTCCAGGCAACGGTCGCGGAAGTCGTCGTCGACCGGTGCGCAAACGCCATCGCTACATTCGCCGGGAAACATCCCGGCGGCCGGACGCTCGTCGTCGCCGGCGGCGTCGCCGCGAACCTCGTCCTGCGCGAGGCGCTGACGGGGCTGTGCGCGCTTACCGGCTTCCGTTTCGTCGCGCCGCCGCCCGCGCTATGCACCGACAACGGCGCGATGATCGCGTGGGCGGGCATCGAACGCCTGCGCCTCGGCCTCGCGGACGGGCTTGATTTCGCACCGCGCCCGCGATGGCCGCTGGCGGACCTCGCGGCAGACGCTACCTGACGACCAACACCGAACAGTGCGCGTGCCGAACGACGCGCGCCGCGACCGAGCCGATGAAATAGTCAGCCACGCCGGGGTCGTGGGAAGAGATGACGATCATATCGGCGTCGGTTTCCTCCGCGACCTCGAGAATTTCAGCCGCGGGATTGCCGTTCCGGACGAGCTTCTCGGTACTGTCGGGCATGCCGTTCTTCTCCGCGATCTCGTTGAGCCGGTCGGAGACGGCAGCCGCCATCTTCTCCTCGAGACCCTCCGGCATATGGATCGAAACATAGCCGGGCATGGTCTCGCGAACCGTCAGCAGGACGAGCTTGGCATAGTGGTTCGCGGCAAGTTCCTTCGCCAGCGCCATCGCCTCCCTGCCGAGATCGTCGGCGGCGACGTCTATCGGGATCAGGATCTTTCGGATCATGGTGCGCTCCTCTCCAGTCGGGACGACGCATCGGTCGCGTCGGTTCCTCCAGAGGATCGGCCGCAGAGACGCCGGCGGCATTGACATGGATCAGGCGCGGCCGATCGAAAAGATATGCGCTTCCGCCGAGAAAAGGCGCGTCGTGGGGCGGGACGATTGGGTATTCGGAAACTTCATCGTAAGATGCACCGACGGGTTGCCGACATCTATTCGGGAGAAGACGCATGGGCGGTTCAGACGCGGCGCGCGGGCATGCCGTGGTGATGCAGCCGGACGAAGGTCCGAGCTTCTGGCAGCCGGTTCCGGCCAACGGCCACGCGGATCCGAAGCTGTTTCCCGGCAATACCAACTTCGACATGCTGTCGATGGGATACCAGACGGTCGCGGTCGGCGGGCGCGTCCGCGAACACAGCCATGCCGATCAGGTCGAGCTGCAGATATGCTTCAAGGGCGCCGGTCACGTTCTCGTCGACGGCGCGCGCCACGAACTCGTACCGGGCACGGCCTGCTTTCTCGGCTACGACGTGAAGCACGAGATCGTCAACGACGGCGACGAAGAACTCGTCATGATGTGGATAATCGCGCCGGCCGGGCTGGAGGATTTCTTCGAGACCATCGGCCGGCCGCGCGGGTCGGGCGAGACCCCGCCGGAGCCCTTCGCCCGGCCGACGGACGTCGTCGCCCTCGAACGCTCGATGGGCATGAACGACACGGTCGACGTCAGCAAATAAACCATTCGGAACGGATTTTCGGGAGGAAGCAACCGTGCCCCTGATCGACATCGGCGACGCCGAGATTTTCGTGGAAGATAACGGCAGCGGCGAGGCGGTAATGCTGGTGCCGGGCCTCGGCGGCGGCGCCGGTGTGTGGCAAAAGCAGGTGCCCGCGCTGGCGGACGATTTCCGCACGATCGCGCACGACCATCGCGGATGCGGACGCAGCACGTACTCGATGATCGACTATTCGGTCGACCAGATGGCGGACGACGCGATTCGGGTGATGGACGCGCTGGGCATCGACCGTGCGCACTGGGTCGGCCATTCGACCGGCGGCGCCATGGGTCAGATCGTCGCCCAGGATCATCCGGACCGGATCATCTCGCTGGTCCTCAGCGCGACATGGCCGGGCCAGGACGCCTATTTCAACCGCGCCTTCGCGGCGCGCAAATCGGTCCTGAGCAATCTCGGAACCGTCGAGTACGCCCGGCATTCCGTCCTGACCCTGCATCCGCCGTGGTACATCTCGGAGAACGAGGAGCTCATGGCGCAGCAGGAGAGCTATCTCGCTTCCGCGGACCAGCCGGTCGAGATAATGGAAAGCCGGATCGACGCGATCTGCCGCTTCGACCGGCGCGACCGCATGAAGGACATCGCGGCGCCGACGCTGGTGATCGTCGCGGAAGACGACATGGTCACGCCGCGATATCTGTCGGACGAACTCGCCGCGAACATTCCGGGCGCGACGCAAACGGTCCTTAGGACGGGCGGGCATTTCCTGATGCACATCCTGACCGACGAATACAACAAGACGGTCGGCGACTTCCTGCGCCGCCACAAGACGAGCTGACGTATGCCGAACGACGCGACCGTCCAGGCCAGTGTCAGCAGCCGCTTCGGCACACCGATCGTCGAATTCGACATTCCCGACCCGGCGGACCTGAACGCGGAGCTCAAACGCGTTGTCCTGGAGAAGGAAAAGGAAGGGCCCGGGCGCCAGCACAGCAATCTCGGCGGCTGGCAATCCGGCGACGACTTCGAACGCTGGAGCGGCAGTGCGGGTCGGGCGCTTATCGAAACCGCGAAATCGGTCGCCGGCCAGATGACCGGCGACCGCATGGGCCGCCCGGTTGAATTGCGCTGGCTGACGAACGCCTGGGCGAACGTGAATCGCGGCGGACACGGAAACGAGTTCCATACCCACCCGGGCGCCTTCTGGTCGGCGAGCTACTACGTCGAGGACGGCGGCATCGCCGACAACCCCGCGCTCGGCGGCGAGTTCGAGATTCAGGATCCGCGCGGCGTCGCACCGGCAATGCTGGCGCCGCATCTTGCATTTGCCATGCCGGGCGGGGCGTCGGCGGGTGCGAGCGAGCTGATCCGGCCCCGGCCGGGCCTGCTGCTGATGTTCCCGTTCTGGCTCTCGCACGCGGTCCGCCCCTACAAAGGCAACGACGTTCGCATTTCCATCGCGATCAACCTGACGCCGGCGCCGCCGGCCGCGAGGACGCCCTGACCGCCGCCCCGGCGAAGATCGGGGTCGTCGGCGCGGGGGCCTGGGGAACGGCGCTCGCGATGGCTGCCCGGCGCGCAGGCGGCGAAGCGACGCTGTGGGCGTTCGAGGCCGAGGTCGCGGACGCGATCAATGCCGGACGCGGCAACCCGCTGTATCTGCCCGACGCCGCGCTAGACGACGGCATCCGGGCGACGGCGGAGCTGGGCGAGCTATCGGCATCCGACATCCTGCTCCTCTCCGCGCCGGCGCAGCATCTTCGGAAAACCGTCGCTGGGCTCGCAGGAACCGTTTCCGCCCAGACGTCTCTCGTGATCTGTTCGAAGGGAATCGAGCAGGAAACCCTCGCGCTGATGAGCGAAGCCGTCGCGCCGCTGTTTCCAGAAAACCCGGTATTCGTCCTGTCGGGCCCGACCTTCGCGTCGGAAGTGGCGGCGGGCCTGCCGACCGCGATCACCCTGGCGGGAGGCGATCTCGCTGCGGCAGCGCGACTTGCCGACACGCTCGCCTCCGCCCGCTTCCGGCCCTACGCATCCGACGACGTCGCGGGCGCGCAAATCGGCGGCGCGGTCAAGAACGTGCTCGCCATCGCGTGCGGCATCGCCGAGGGGCGCGGTTTCGGCGACAACGCACGCGCCGCGCTGATCACCCGCGGTCTCGCCGAACTGACCCGGCTCTGCGTCGCAAAGGGCGGGCGGGCGGAGACCATGATGGGCCTGTCCGGGCTCGGCGATCTGGTGCTGACCTGCACCAGCACGCAATCGCGGAACTATTCGCTCGGCCTTGCGCTCGGCGAGGGGCGGTCGCTGGCGGAAATTCTCGGGAGCCGCCGCTCGATCGCGGAGGGCGTGTTTACGGCAAGTGCCGCCGTGCGGCTCGCGGAAACGCTCGGCATCGACATGCCGATCGCCGGCGCGGTCGATTCCGTCCTCAATCGAGGCGGCGACATCGACGAAGTCATCGAGGCCCTGCTCGCCCGGCCGCTCCGCGCGGAGACGGAGTGAGCGCATTTTCTTCGTCGCCGCGGTCCTGTATTCATGCGTCTGACAAGGACGGAACGCAGGGATAACCGACATGCAGTACTGGCTGTTCAAATCCGAACCCGGCGCGTGGTCGTGGGACGACCAGGTGAAGAAGGGCGTCGAGCACTGGGACGGGGTGCGCAATTATCAGGCCAACAACAACATGAAGGCCATGAAGAAGGGCGACAAAGGCTTCTTCTATCACTCGGTGAACGAAAAGCAGATTGTCGGCGTGGTCGAAGTGGTGAAGGAGCATTATCCCGACCACACCGACAAGTCGGGCCGGTTCGGGATGGTCGACATCAAGGCGCTCCATCCCGTGGAAACGCCGGTGACGCTCGCCGACATAAAGGCGGAGCCGAAACTCGCCGACCTCGCGCTGGTGCGCCAGTCGCGGCTGTCGGTGGTCCCGGTCGGCAAGGACGAATGGAAGCTTCTGTGCAAGATGGCGGGGGTCAAACCCTGAGCGGCCGCCTCCCGCTCTGCCGCCTCGACGAGATCGAGGATCCCGGCAGCCGCGGTTTCGACGACATCGAGGGAGAAGCCCCCTTCTTCGTCGTCCGGAGAGGCGACGACGCGTTCGCCTACCGCAACTCCTGCCCGCATTACGGGGCGCCGCTGGACTGGAAACCGCACGCGTTCCTGTCGGTGGACAAAACGCGCATCCTGTGTTCGATGCACGGCGCGCTGTTCGGGATCGAAGACGGTGCGTGCGTCGCCGGCCCCTGCCCCGGCGACCTCCTCGCCAGGGTCGAAATCGACGTGGCGGATGGAACCGTCTTCCTGATCTGAATCATGGCCCGTTCCTTGCCCTGTCGCCCATAAACCACAATAATTCACGACATATACGAACCGCGCGATCGAACGCGCCGAACGGGAGGATCTGCCTATGTCAGCGCACGAAATTTTTCCGGTTTCCGCCGAATGGGCGGCCCGCGCCTTCGCCGACAAGTCGGCGTACGACGAGATGTACAAGCGGTCCGTGGAGGACCCCGAAGGGTTCTGGGGCGAGCACGGCAAGCGGATCGACTGGATCAAGCCGTACACCAAGGTCAAGGACACGTCCTTCGACAAGGACGATCTCCATATCCGCTGGTATTACGACGGCACGCTGAACGCGTCCGCCAACTGCCTCGACCGTCATCTGGAGACGCGGGGCGATCAGGTCGCGATCATCTGGGAGGGCGACGAGCCGACCGATTCGAAGACGCTGACCTACCGCGAACTCCACGAGGAAGTCTGCAAATTCGCCAACGTGCTGAAGGCGAACGGCGTCTCCAAGGGAGATCGGGTCACGGTCTATCTTCCGATGATCCCCGAGATCGCCGTCGCGGTGCTGGCGTGCGCGCGGATCGGCGCGATCCATTCGGTCGTCTTCGGCGGATTTTCGCCCGATTCCATCGCCGGGCGCATCCACGATTCCGATTCGTCGCTCATCATCACCGCCGACGAGGGCATTCGCGGCGGTCGCCCCATCCCGCTCAAGTCGAACGTCTACGAAGCACTCAAGAAATCGCCGACGATCCGGAAATGCATCGTTGTCGAGCGCACCGGCGCCGACATCGGCTGGGAAGACGGCCGCGACGTCTGGTACCACGAGGCGATGGCCGGGGCCTCTGCGGACTGTCCTCCGGAGGAAATGGACGCCGAGGATCCTTTGTTCATCCTCTACACGTCGGGCTCGACCGGCAAGCCCAAGGGCGTGCTGCACACGACCGGCGGCTACATGGTCTATGCGTCGATGACGCACCAGTACGTCTTCGACTATCACGACGGCGACATCTACTGGTGCACCGCCGACGTCGGCTGGGTCACCGGCCACAGCTACATCGTCT
>JAYQUR010000039.1:0-15938 GCA_038148075.1 Alphaproteobacteria bacterium
GCCGGCGATCATGTTGTCGAGTTCGCCGGGGCAGACCGGGCGGTCGTCGGCGCGCACGCCGATCCACATTTTCAGGCCGTCGTCGGCACGCACGAAGCCGTTGATGTGGACGCCGTAGGCCCGCGTGCCGAAGAACGGCGCCGCGGAGCGTTCGATCTCGAAGGCGTGCGGGCCGCCCCACGACCCGCCGACGGGGTAGGGCTCGTTGCGCCATCCGCCGATGAGCCCGTCGGCGCTGAGCGCGCGGACGACGCCGTCGACCGCCGCCGTTCGGTCTTCGTATGTGTCGAGACCGTCGACGAATTCCACGGATGTCTCCGAGACCGTGAAGACGTCCTTGAACCGTTCGAGGCGCGCGGCGTTGTCGTGGCGCACATGTCCCACCGTCGCGCCGTCCACCTCAAAGGGCCGGAATTTCGAGGGATCGTGCGCATTGCAGCGTGCGATATGGTCGAGAAAGGCCATTCGCTTTTATCGCACAGGGAGGGTGCGCGCGCATCATGTCGCACCCGCGGTTCGTCCGCATCGCTGGACGCTGGCCGGAAACGGTCCCATATTCCCGGGATGAACAGCGTTCTTCCGATCCTGATCGCGATCGCCGTCGCCGCGACGTTCGGCGCGCTTGCGCTCGGCATCATCTCGATGGCGCGGGGCGGGCAGTTCGATTCTCGGAACTCGAACAAGCTGATGCGGCTGCGGGTGATCCTTCAGTTCGCGGCGATCCTGCTGATCGGCCTCGCCTTCCTGTTCTCGCACAAGTAAGAGAGCCCGCCGCGGCGACGATATTTCGCGCCCGCAATACGCCCGCCGTCACCTTGACATGTATCCGGACTCGGGTAGTTTTCGCACCTGCGAAATAACGGCCCGCCCGCGCATTCTGTCGGCAGCAGAGAGCGGCTAAGCGGGCGAAACCGGATGGCTACCCCGAACAGAGAGATGAGAGACCGATGAAGCTGCTCGTCGCCGTGAAGCGGGTGATCGACTACAACGTGAAGGTGCGCGTGAAGGCGGACCAGACCGGCGTCGAGACCGCGAACGTCAAGATGTCCATGAACCCGTTCGACGAAATCGCTGTCGAAGAGGCGGTCCGCCTCGTCGAATCCGGCGCCGCGACCGAGGTCGTCGCCGTGTCGATGGGCGTTCAGCAGTGCCAGGAGACGATCCGCACCGCCCTCGCCATGGGCGCCGACCGCGGCATCCACGTCAAGACGGACGAGGAGCTCCAGCCGCTCGCGGTCGCCAAGCTGCTGGCGAAGATCGTCGAGGAGGAGAGCCCCGATATGGTGATCCTCGGCAAGCAGGCGATCGACGACGATTCCAACCAGACCGGCCAGATGCTGGCCGGCCTGCTGGGCTGGGCGCAGGGCACGTTCGCCTCCAGGATCGAGATCGCCGACGGCAAGGCCGCCGTGACGCGCGAAGTCGACGGCGGGCTCGAGACGGTTTCGCTGTCGCTGCCCGCGATCGTCACCACCGACCTGCGCCTCAACGAGCCGCGCTACGCGTCGCTGCCCAACATCATGAAGGCGAAGAAGAAGCCGATCGACGAGAAGTCGCCGGAGGACCTCGGCGTGGACGTCGCGCCGCGTTTGAAGACCCTCAAGGTCGCCGAGCCCGAGAAGCGCGAGGCCGGGATCAAGGTCGAGACCGTCGCCGAACTGGTCGACAAGCTGAAGAACGAAGCGGGAGTAATCTGATGGCCGTCCTCGTCGTTGCCGATCACGACAATTCGGCGCTTGCCCCCATCGTTCTCAACACGGTCACCGCGGCCTCTGCGCTGTCGGACGACGTTCACGTGCTCGTCGCCAGCGACGGTGCAGGCGCCGTGGCCGAAGCGGCCGCCAACGTGGCTGGCGTGGCCAAGGCGCTGTCGGCCGACAACGCGGCCTATGCCAACCAGCTTGCCGAAGCGCTGGCGCCGCTGGTCGTCGGGCTCGCGGGCGGCTACAGCCACATCCTTTTTCCGTCGAACACCACGGGCAAGAACGTCGCGCCGCGCGTCGCCGCCCTGCTCGACGTCGCCCAGATCTCGGACGTCGTCGAAGTCGTCTCCGACGACACGTTCGTCCGCCCGATCTATGCCGGCAATGCCATGGCGACCGTGCAGTCCTCGGACTCGGTGAAGGTCATGACGGTGCGCGGCACGGCGTTTGCGGCGGCGGCCGAGACGGGCGGCAGCGGCGTGGTCGAACAGGTTTCCGCGGCGGACGACCCCGGCCTGTCGAGCTTCGTCGGCCGCGAACTGACGAAGTCCGAGCGTCCGGAGCTGACCGCCGCGCGGGTCATCGTCTCCGGCGGCCGCGGCATGCAGTCCGGCGAGAATTTCGAGATCATCGAAAAGGTGGCCGACAAGCTCGGCGCCGCGGTCGGCGCATCGCGCGCCGCCGTCGATGCGGGCTACAAGCCGAACGACTACCAGGTTGGCCAGACCGGCAAGGTCGTCGCGCCCGAACTCTACGTCGCGGTCGGCATTTCCGGCGCGATCCAGCATCTTGCCGGCATGAAGGATTCCAAGGTGATCGTCGCGATCAACAAGGACGAGGAGGCGCCGATCTTCTCGGTCGCCGACTACGGCATCGTGGGCGATCTGTTCAAGATCGTGCCCGAGCTCGAAGAGGAACTCGACAAACAGGGAATAAAGGCGCGCTGAACCAGCGGCCGGCGGCGCCGGCGAAGCCTCGACAGGGAGCCTATTCAGGAGAAAAGGGACGAATGGCTGACATTCAGGATCCGGGCGCGACGCCCGAGGCGATGAGCATCAAGAAGATCGGCGTGATCGGCGCGGGGCAGATGGGCTCCGGCATCGCGCATGTCGCGGCGACAACCGGCATCGACGTGGCGCTGGTCGATATCGGGCAGGATCAGATCGACCGTGCGATCGCCAACATCGACAAGAACCTCGAGCGCCAGGTCCAGCGCGAGCGCCTTACCGCGGCCGACAAGCAGGCCGCGCTCGATCGCCTCAGCGGCTCGACCGATTATGCGTCGCTCGGCGATTGCGACGTCGTGATCGAAGCCGCGACCGAGGACGAGAGCATCAAGCGCGAGATCTACAAGGCGATGCTGCCGTCGCTTCGGTCCGACGCGATCATCGCGTCCAACACGTCGTCGATCTCGATCACGCGCCTCGGCGCGACGACCGACCGGCCCGAGCGTTTCATGGGCATGCATTTCATGAACCCGGTCCCCGTAATGCAGCTCGTCGAGCTGATCCCCGGCATCGCCACCGACAAGGCGACGCATGCGGTCATCGAGGGGCTGACCTACCGCATGGGCAAGACGCCCGTGATCTCGGAGGATTTCCCCGCTTTCATCGTCAACCGCATCCTGCTGCCGATGATCAACGAGGCGGTCTACACGCTGCACGAGGGCATCGGCTCGGTGAAGGACATCGACACCGCGATGAAGCTCGGCGCGAACCATCCGATGGGCCCGCTCGAGCTCGCCGATTTCATCGGCCTCGACACGTGCCTTGCGGTCATGCAGGTCCTTTACGAAGGTCTCGCCGACACCAAGTACCGGCCGTGCCCGCTGCTGGTGAAATACGTCGAGGCCGGCTGGCTGGGCCGCAAGTCCGGCAAGGGCTTCTACGACTATTCCGGCGACCAGCCCGTTCCGACCCGCTGATCCGGCTCACTGTTCGAAGGCTTCCGCGTCCATGCCGCCACCGGTTCCGTTCCACGACGGCATGGCCGCGTTCGCCGGCGACTATGACGGCTTCGTCCTCGATGTCTGGGGCGTTCTCCACGACGGGGTGAAACTCTATCCCGGCGTCGTGGATACGCTCGACCGGCTCGCCGATGCCGGCAAGCGCTTCGTCATGCTGACCAACGCGCCGCGGCGCAGCGCAGCCGTCGCCGAGGCGATGATCGGCATGGGCATGCCGGAGAAGCACTGCAAGCGCATCCTGTCGTCGGGCGAGGCGACCTTTCTCAGCATGAAGGAGCGCGAAGGCGCATTCTACGACGGCATCGGCAATACCTGCATCCATATCGGCCCCGACCGGGACCGCAACCTGTTCGAGGGGCTCGGCTGGGACGAGACGGATCGGCTGGAAGAAGCCGACCTGATTCTCAATACCGGGCCCTGGGAGGACGGCGAGACCGTCGGCGATTACGAGGACAAGCTGCAGGATGGCG
The DNA here is from genome assembly GCA_038148075.1 of Alphaproteobacteria bacterium. GTDB lineage: Bacteria > Pseudomonadota > Alphaproteobacteria > MPNO01 > UBA830 > JAYQUR01. Next base: position 4,140 of record JAYQUR010000039.1, read on the forward strand.
CGTCGCGCGGCATTCCGATGATCTGCGCCAATCCCGATCTCGAGGTGATCCGGGACGGCCGCCAGATCATCTGCGCCGGGGCGTTGGCGCTGCGGTACGAGGAGCTTGGGGGCACGGTGCGCTGGTTCGGCAAGCCGCGCGCAGAGATCTACGACTACTGTTTCCGGGAACTCGCCGGCATCGATACGGCGCGTATCGCCGCGGTCGGCGATTCCTTCCGCACCGACCTCGCCGGGGCAAAGAATGCGGGGCTCGATCCGATCTTCGTCGTCGACGGCATTCACGGCCGCGAGCTCGGCGGCGCGCCGCCCGATCCCGCCCGCCTCGACGCGCTTTGCGAAAAGTGGGACGTCCGGCCCGTTGCCGCGATTCCCTCCTTCGTCTGGTAGGGACTGATTCCCGACGGTGCGGAGCGAGTTATTGGCGCGAATCGTGCCGGTCTTGTATCATTCGGCAGTTGATCTGACCGGAATTGCGGGGAAATGAGCAACGCTTTCCGGAGTATTTTTACGTCGTTTGCACGTCGACCGGCCGGTTTCGCCGCGATCATAACCGTTTTGTGGCTGATCGCCTGTCTCTGGTACGTTTCCGCCAATATCGGCTGGGCCGCGCTCTGGGCCTTCCTGCCGCATGAACTTGGTGGGTTCTTCGCCGGAGTCTTCGCGCCGCCCGCCTTCCTCTGGCTCCTCGTCGCCTATATGCGCCGTAACGCCGATTTCGAGGAAGCGGCGGGGCAGATCCGCCGCGGCATGTCGCGTCTGACCTACCCGGCCGAGGAATCGACCGGCCGCGTCGAGGTAATCAGCCAGTCGCTGGCGCGCCAGGCGGACATGCTTTCGAACGCGACAGACCGTGCCGCCGAGCAGGCGCAGGCCCTGCGCGAACTGCTCGAATCGCATACGGTGCGGCTCGAGCGGGCGGTCGAGCTCGCCGGTACCCGGACGAAGGAAAGCCAGGAGGTGGTGCGCGCGCATACCGCGGAGCTCGACAGGGTTACCCAGACGACGGCCGACCGGGTCCGCGAACTGACGACCGGCATGCGCCATCAGCTTCAGGACCTGTCGGCGGCGTCGGACAAGGCTGCCGAGACGACATCCGAGGCGGCGCTGCAGGTTCGCCAGCAAACGGACGAGGTCCTGTCGGGCTTCGGGCAGATCCGGGCGGGGATCGAGACCACCGGCGAGGACCTCGAGGACAGGACGAAGCAGATCACGGCGGCGTCGCTCGATGCGGTCGGGCGCATCCGCAACGTCGCGGACGCGCTGGGCGAAAACGCCCGCGGGCTCAACGATGTGTCGCGCCAGGCGCAGACGGTCACGGACCGGGTGAGCGAGACCTTCCGGCAACAGGCGGACGGTCTTGTCGAGACGGCAAAGGAGGCGGTCGCACGGGTCGAGGATTCGAGCGAGGCGCTGCGGCGGCGGAGCGGCGAACTGGCCGCCGGCGCCCATACCGTCTCGGAACAGCTCAAAAGCGCCGCCAGCACGCTGCGCGAGGAGATCAACGATCTAACCGCGGTGGCCGGGCGCGTCCGCGAACGCATCGCCGAGATCGGTGCGGAGATCGACGAGCGCGGCGAGGATTTCGAGGCCGAAACCGACCGCCTTGTGAAGCACACGGCGGAAAGGCTCGACGACGTCGGTGCCTCGCTGCGTGCGACGATGAACGAGGCGAGCGCGGCGGCGGGCGAAGAGGCGGACCGCGCCGACGACCGGATCGACCGGATCAGCGGATCGCTGCGGGGACTGTCCGAGCAGGTTGCCGGCGCCGCGGCACGCGCAGCGGAAGAAGCGGCGCACCGTCTTGCCGACGTCGGCGCGGCGCTCAACGCCGAGGCGGACGAATTCCGCGCCCGGCTTAACGCCTCGATTTCGGACATCGACGACCAGCTCGAGATTGCCGGCGCCAACGTCAACCAGCGGACTCAGGTCATGGTGACGTCGGTCGCGGACGGGGCGACGGCGGCAGCGGTAAAGATCAACGAGATCATCGACGCGCTGCGCGGCCAGTCCAACGTGATGCGCGAGATCGCGGCAAGACCGCGTCAAACGTGTCCCAGTCGCTCGAAGACACGGAGGCCGTCCTGCGGCGGCAGTCCGCGGCCCTGTCCGCCGCGTCGGATTCTGTGCTCGCGCGCATGACGGAGCGTGCCGAGGAAATCAGCGGCGTGCTCGCGGCGGAACTTTCGCGCATGGACGAGCTGGCCGAACACGCGATGGCGCGCGCCGCCCGGAACGCGGACGAGATCGGCGACCAGGCGCGGCGCAGCGCATCGCAGATAGAGGCGGCGTCCTCCGAGACCGTCGAGGCGCTCGTCGCGCGCGCGCGCAGCATCATGGAGGAGTTCCGGCAGAATATCGGCGAGATGACCAAGGCGTCCCACGACGCCACGGGTGCGATCCTCGAGACGGTCGACAACGTGCGGACGGACGTGGCGCAGCGATCTTCGGAGATGTCGGCCGACGTCGGCGAGGCGGCAGCGGACATGCTGTCGCGTCTCGCGGAAGTTGGCGACTCGCTGCAGCGTCAGGCCGAGACGCTGAGCGGGGCGATGGATCATGTCGCTTCGCAGGCGGCGGCGCGGATGAAAGTCGCCGGCGGCGCCCTGCGCCAGCAGGCCGACGAGCTGCAGTCCGTCGCCAACAACGCATCCGAACGGACCGACGTCTACAGCAAGCAGCTCGAAGAGCAGGCGCAGAGCCTAGACGACATCGCGGCCCGGGCGGCGCAGCGCGCGAATTCCGTCACCGACGTCTATCGCGCGCAGGTGATGCGGCTCGACGAGGCGAGCGAGCGGGCGATCTCGCGGGCGGAGGACGTCCGCGAACTGATCGATCGCCAGGGCGACGAGCTCGAAGTCGTTGCCGACAAGATTACGGCACGGGCGCGCGAGATCGAGGAGGCAAGCCAGCGCCAGCTCGAACGCATGCAGCAGGCGGCGCAGGCGGCCGCACGCCGGACCGAGGAAATCGGGGAAATCCTGAGCAAGCAGACAATCGCTCTCAGCGCCAACGCGGAAGAGGCGGTGAAGGGCATGGCGGTGGTCGGAGACACGATCCGCCAGCAGTCGCGCCAGATGATCGATTCCTGCACCGAGGCGGCGCGCGAGGTGGCCGACCTTATCGCCTCGCTCAAGACCGAATCCAACCAGATCGACAGAACCGCGACGGTCGCGCAGGAGCGTATCCAGAAGATCGGCGAACTGCTGCGCAGCCGCGCGCAGGAACTGACGCGAACTTCCGAAGACGCGTTCGAGAGAATCGACCGGATGGGCGCGGCGCTGCAGGACCAGCAGGCCGCCCTTTCGGATGCGCTGACCGTGGCGACGCACAAGGCGAACGAGGTGGGGACGGTCTTCTCCGAGCAGGCCAAAACCCTCACCTCGGCGGCGAGCGAGGCCGAAAGCCAGGCCGAGGTCATTCGCCGCAACGCGTTCGATTCGCGCCGCGACATGTTTCTCCGGGCGTCGAAATTCGTCATCGAGGATCTCAATTCGACCGCGATCGATCTCAACCGCCTGCTCGACAGCGAGAAATCCCAGAAGCTGTGGTCGAAATACTCCAAGGGCGACCGCGGCATCTTCGTGCGCGGTATCATCTCCGACGACGAGCGCCAGGCGCGAACCGTCATCAGCGCCAAGTACGAAGAGGACGACGAGTTCCGCCGCTACGTACAGCGGTATCTCGACCATTTTGAAAAGCTGTTGTCCGAGGCGAACGAGAGCGATCCCGAGAACCTGCTCAGTTCCACCTTTCTGTCGGCGGACGTCGGCAAGCTCTATCTGCTTCTCGCCCGCGCCGTCGGACGCCTCAACTGATCCCGCGCTTCCGGCGCCTCTAAACTCTGGACGCCCCCGGGCGAACGTGGCAAAGCCACCGACGTGTATGCGCTGATTTTCACCGTCTTTGTCGACCTCGTCGGGTTCGGTATCGTCCTTCCGCTGCTGCCGCTCTACGCGCAGGCGTTCGGCGCGTCGCCCGAGGTCGTCACGCTCGTCGCGGCGAGCTACACGCTCGCTCAATCGCTGTTCGGGCCGTTCTGGGGATGGCTGAGCGACCGTATTGGCCGCAAGCCGGTACTGCTGATCACCATTGGCGGCACGTTCTGCGCCTATATTCTGCTCGCCTTCACCAGCACGCTGTGGATGATGTTCGCCGCCCGTTTTTTCGGCGGTGCGATGGCGGCGAACATGAGCGTCGCGCATGCGCTGATCGCCGACGTCACCCGCCCCGAAGAAAGGACGCGGTCGATCGCGCGGCTCAGCGGCGCGGCAGGTCTCGGCTTCGTCGCGGGCCCGGCCATCGGCGGGCTTCTCGGCGGAACGGATCCGGCGAACCCCGATTTTGTCCTGCCCTATCTCGCGGCGGCGGCGTTCTCGGCGCTGGCCTTCGTGCTGGCGATCGTCCTGATCCGGGAATCGGTGACGCCGGCGCAGAAGTCGGCGGCGCGGATTTCCCGCGGCTTCGGGGCGTGGCGCGAAGCGGTTGCGCGGCCGCAGACCCGCCTGCTGCTGTGCCTGATGTTCGCCTCGCCGTTCGTGTTCGCCGGCATCGAGGTGATCATCGTCCTGTGGTCGGAACGAGCCTGGGGGTGGGGGCCGGAGCAGAACGGCTATTTCTACGCCTGGATGGGCTTGTGCCATATGGCGCTGCAGTGGTTCGCGGTCGGGCCGCTGGCGGCGCGGCTGGGCGAAAGGGCCCTGATAACGCTGGGGGCTGCGAGTCTCGGCACGGGAGCGCTCTGGATGCCTCTCGCCGGCACAGAGTATGAGCTTTTCGCGGCCGCTTTCCTGATGATTTTCGGCGTGTCGGCCAATGCGTCGTCGCTCAACAGCCTGTTGTCGCAATATGCCGGGGAGGCGAGCCGCGGCCGGATCTTGGGCCTGGGACAGAGCTTTGCCGGGGTCGGCCGAATCTGCGGGCCGGCGCTGGCCGGTGTGGTCTTCGCGCAACTGGGGCAGAACTGGCCGTTTTTCGCGGGTGCGATGGCAATGGCCGCGCTGGCCCTGGGCAGCCGGTTCATTTCGGTCAGACGGGCTTCCGAAGTCGATATTTCCGCAGAAAACCATGCTCCGAAAGCTTGACGCGGGCGCCGTCGGGGACTAAAACTTCGCGCTTTCCGGGCCGGTGACGGCCCGGTCGTTCGTTATTTACCAACGTGTTGGAATTCAGACATGTCCAGACGCTGCGCCGTAACCGGCAAGGGTGTGCAAGCCGGCAACAACGTCAGCCATGCCAACAACAAGTCCCGCCGCCGCTTCCTGCCCAACCTGCAGGAAACGTCGCTGCTCTCCGATGCGCTCGGCCGCGTCGTCAAGCTGAAGCTCTCGACCCGGGCTATCCGGTCGATCGAGCACAATGGCGGTCTCGACGCCTATCTGGTGAAGACGTCGAATTCGAAGCTGACGGACGAAGCGGTGACGCTGAAGCGCAAGGTCAAGAAGGCGATGGCCGCCGCAAGCTGACCGCCGCTTCGAAGAGAACAGAAAAGGCCCGCGAAGCGGGCCTTTTTCGTATCCGGGTTTCGGGGATGTCGCCGGCCGGCCGATCAGACGATTTTGCAGACCTCGTCGAAGTCGTAGCGGTAAAGCCGTGGCCCCTTGATGCCTTCCAGGTCCCCGTAGCCGATATTGCACAGGAAGTTCGACTTGCAGCTCGTTCCCTTGAGGAACGCCTCGTCGACCGCCTCGTTATCGAAGCCGCCCATCGCGCCCGCATCGAGGCCCACGGCGCGCACCGCGAGGATCAGATAGGCGCCCTGGAGCGTTCCCTGCTGGAATCCGAAGCTTTCGGCGAGGCCGGGATTGCCGACGTAGCGATCCTTCATCTCCGGGCGGATCGGATAGAGCTTCGGAAGGTCTTCCCAGAAGTTCGTGTCGTAGGAGACGATGGCCGTCACCGGCGCCTTCATCGTCTTGTCCCGGTTCGGCGGATTGAGGCAGGGAATGAGCTTCTCCTTCGCCTCCTTCGAGCGCACGAACTGGATCCGCGCCGGCATCGTGTTGGCGCTGGTCGAGCAGTATTTCATGATGTCCCAGATCTCGCGGAGTTGAGCGTCGCTCACGTCGCGATCCTGGAACCAGTTGTGGCTGCGCGCCTCGCGGAAGACGAGGTCGAGCGCGTCCGCATCGAGCCGGCCGATGCGGGCGCGGACGTCGTCTATGCGTGCCCGCGCGTCTGCGAGCGCCTGATCTTCGGACATTCCGAACCTCCCTGGGTCGTAGTCGGTTGCAGTCGTTTTCGGTTGCGTGCGGCGGGGTCGGATCAGGCCGCGCGGCGGCGGCGGCGTCCGCGGGCGCCGGTCGGGCTCGTTTCGTCGTCGAACAGTTCGGCCAGCCGGTCCATCATCGTGCCGCCCAGCTGTTCGGCATCCATGATGGTGACCGCGCGGCTGTAATAGCGCGTCACGTCGTGGCCGATGCCGATCGCCGTGAGCTGGACGTCGGGGCGAGATTCGATCATCGCGATCACCTCGCGCAGGTGCCGTTCGAGATAGTTGCCCGGGTTCACCGACAGGGTCGAATCGTCGACCGGCGCACCGTCCGAGATCACCATCAGGATCTTGCGCTGCTCATGCCGTACAGAGAGCCTGCTGTGCGCCCACAACAGCGCCTCGCCGTCGATGTTTTCCTTGAGCAGGCCTTCGCGCAGCATCAGGCCGAGCGACTTGCGCGCCCGGCGCCATGGCGCGTCCGCGCCCTTGTAGACGATGTGCCGGAGATCGTTGAGGCGGCCTGGATTGGCCGGCTTGCCGTCGGCGAGCCAGCGTTCGCGAGACTGGCCGCCCTTCCAAGCGCGCGTCGTGAAACCGAGGATCTCGACCTTCACGCCGCAGCGCTCGAGGGTGCGGGCAAGGATATCGGCGCTCATCGCCGCAACCGTGATCGGCCGGCCGCGCATCGAGCCCGAATTGTCGATCAGCAGGGAGACGACCGTGTCGCGGAATTCGGTCTCCTTCTCGATCTTGTAGGACAGCGGATAGAGCGGATTGGTGACGACGCGCGACAGCCGGCCCGCATCGAGCAGGCCTTCCTCGAGATCGAATTCCCAGGACCGCGACTGCTGGGCGAGCAGCCGGCGCTGCATGCGGTTGGCAAGGCGGCCGATAATGCCCTGCAGGTTGGCGAGCTGCTGGTCGAGATGATGGCGGAGCCGGTTCAGTTCGTCCGGGTCGCACAGATCTTCGGCTTCGACGACTTCGTCGTATTCCACCGTATAGGGCCGATAGAGCGGCTGCCGGGCCTGATCGGGCAGCAATCCGTCTGGGCGGCGCTGGTTCTGCGACTGATCGCCGTCCTCGTCGCCGGTGCCGGGCATCATTTCTTCCTGGCCCTGCTCGGACATCGATTCGTCGCCTTCCTCGACCTCCATCTCCTCCATCTCGGAGGATTCGGAACCGCTCATCTCGGCGGTGACGCCTTCCATGTCGGCGTCTTCGGATTCTGCGTCTTCGGAGTCCTGGTCCTCGGCGTCCTCGCTCTGCTCGCCTTCCTGCTGTTCGGTTGCTTCGGCTTCCTCGTCGATCAGGTCGAGTTCGACCAGAAGCTTGCTGAGCGCGTCGGCATAGGCCGCTTGGTCGTCGATGTTGTTGGCCAGCGTTTCGAAATCGGTATCGACCTTGTCGTTGACCCAGTCGCGCCACAGGCTGACGAGTTGCTCGCCGCCGGGCGGCAGCTTCTCGCCGGTCAGCTTTTCGCGGACCATCAGGCCGATCGCCTCGGCCAGCGGCGCGTCCTCCCGGACGTTCACCCTCGTGTAGCCGAACGCATCGCATTTATCCTCGAGCGCGGCACGCAGGTTATTGGCCACGCCCGCCATCATGCGGGAGCCGAGCGCCTCGACGCGGACGCGTTCGAGGGATTCGAAGACGGCGCGCGCATTCTCGCCCTGCGGCGCACGGCTCGAATGCACTTCGTCGTCGTGGAACCTAATCCTGAGCGCCATCGCGTCGGCTTCGCCGCGCAGCGCGGCGATCTCGTGTTCCGTGAAATCGCGCGACGGGATCGGCAGCCGGGCCTGGTTGTCCACGAGGCGCGCTTCCGAGCCGTAGACGAGCGTGATGTCGTCACGCTCGGCAATCGCGCGCATCGCCGCCGCCGTTACGCGGCGGAACTCTTCGGCCGGCTGGTCGTCCGCCATGTGCGTATCAGGCCGCCGACTTCGTCTGTTTCAGCTCCGGCAATTCCTCGCCGAAACAGCGCTGGTAGTACTCGGCCACCGTCGTGCGCTCGAGCTCGTCGCACTTGTTGAGAAAGGTCATCCGGAACGCGGTGCCGATATCGCCGAAGATCTCGGCATTCTGCGCCCAGGTGATCACGGTACGCGGCGACATGACGGTCGAGATGTCACCCGCCATGAAGCCCGCCCGCGACAGGTCCGCCACGCGAACCATCGCGCTGATCGCTTTCCGGCCCTCGTCGTCCTTGTTGTAGGACGGGCACTTCGCAAGCACGATGGCCACTTCTTCCTCATGCGGCAGGTAGTTCAGCGTGGTAACCAGATTCCAGCGGTCGAGCTGGCCCTGGTTGATCTGCTGGGTGCCGTGATAGAGGCCGGTCGTGTCGCCGAGGCCGACGGTGTTCGCCGTGGCGAGCAGGCGGAAGGCCGGGTGCGGCCGCAACACGCGGTTCTGGTCGAGCAGCGTCATCTTGCCGTCGACTTCGAGCACGCGCTGGATCACGAACATCACGTCCGGGCGCCCGGCGTCGTATTCGTCGAATACCAGAGCGATCGGGCTCTGCAGGGCCCATGGCAGGATGCCGTCGCGGAACTCCGTGATCTGCTTGCCGTCGCGAATGACGATCGCATCCTTGCCGATCAGGTCTATACGGCTGATGTGGCTGTCGAGATTGACGCGGATGCACGGCCAGTTCAGGCGGGCCGCGACCTGTTCGATATGCGTCGACTTGCCGGTGCCGTGGTAGCCCTGGATCAGGAGGCGCCGGTTGTGCGCGAACGCGACCAGAATGGCCAGCGTGGTGTCATGGTCGAAACAGTAGGTCGGATCCAGGTCCGGCACGTACTCGGTGGTTTTGCTGAAGGCCGGGACCTCCATGTCGATATCGAGATCGAAAGCGTCCCGCGCTTTGATCGTGGTATCCGGCACGTCGATCTCTGTGATGTCCGCGACGGCAGGTGTGCTCTTAGAGGCCATTCAACTCCATTCCTCAAACGAAAACGTGAAAAAGACGATCCGCGCTATGTCAGGCGGTCGCTGTCTCTCAACGTCTTGTAGGCGTGATTGACAGATTTTAGCCGTTCTTCAGCCCGTTTGTCGCCCCCGTTTGCATCGGGATGCAACGTTTTGGCAAGTATTTTGTATCGCGTTTTGACTTCTTCCCGGCTGACGGGCGGTTCGAGGCCCAATTCGGACATTGCCTGGCGCTCCGCGCCGGTCATCGAGCGGCGCTGAACCTCGCCTGCCCGCACCTTTGCCGGATCGGCGGCCGCTTCGCTGCCGAGAAGGCCCAGGGGGACATGAAAGGTCGCCGCGCCCGGGCGGACCCCGAGAGGCCAGGTGGGGCGGCGCCACACGGTGTCCTCTCGTACCGACTTCTCGATCGCGGCGTCATCCATGCCGGCGAAATAGTTCCAGCCCGCGTTGTATTCGCGGACGTGTTGCAGGCAGAACCAGTAGAACTCTTCCAGTGTCTCCCGCGATTTCGGCGCCCGGAATTCGGCTTTTTCGGAGCATTCGGGATGCGCGCACACGGCCTCGCGCGCGTCTTCGAATCCGGCGTCGGCGTCCGCAAATCGGGATATGACTTTCTGGCGGTCCATCGCCGCAGTATGGTCGCCCGGAAATGCCCGTGCAAGAAGCTCGCCGATCTCGCCCGTTCGGCCTTTACAGTGCGGAATCGAGATCAAGTCGAGGAGGTTCCCCGGTGTCCGTCGCCCGCAGCATCCAAGAAAAACTCACCGCCGCGTTCGCGCCCGTCTCGCTGACGGTCGTGGACGAATCACATCTCCATGCGGGCCATGTCGGCGCCCGGCCCGAGGGAGAAACGCATTTTCGCGTCGAGATCGTTGCCGGCGCCTTCGAGGGAACGTCGCGGGTCGAACGCCAACGCATGGTCTACGACATACTGGCCGAGGAGCTTCGGGGACCGGTACATGCGCTTTCGCTATCGGCGTCGCCGCCGCCATCCTGATTCCGGCTTCATCCGGTACCGGAACTCCCGAGGCCACAAACGGCGCATTATCGCTTGTCGCGCATTCCGTTGTTGAATTAAACTAACGGACGCAATAGTGTGTCGTATCACTCAACTCTGAATAGGTGTTGGGGCTAAAATATTAGGGAGGGTCTAGTGGTTTCGGTGTCACCTCTTGTGACAAGAAATGTAAATCTGGGGAACCGGCGAACAAGCGTACGTCTCGAACCCGACTTGTGGGAGGCATTGCGTGAGATCGCCAGCCGGGAACAGCGGTCGGTGCATGAAATATGCACCGACATCGATCGGACCCGGGGCGGCACCCGACTTACGTCGGCGATGCGGATTTATATCGTGAACTACTTCAGATCGGCCGCTTATCCGTCCTGACGTGCCGTCGGGCCTCGGGAAACGCCGTTTGCCCGCTGCCGGTTCCGCTCGTCGCCCGGTTTACTCCTCGCCTGTATAGAATTCCGGAAATTCGGTCCGGATCTTTTCGCCGTCCGCCGCCCACACGTGACAAGTGTTCAGCGGAGGACGCGACGGCCGCTCGCGGGTTTCGTCCTTGTTCGCGGGCGCGGAATCCGACCACTGGACGGTGTGAAATGCAACCGTTGCGATAGGCCGGAGCAGATCGACGAGGTGCGCGCACCCCCTCGAACCCCCGAGATTTTCGCGGACGCGCCTGTTCCATCCGGGGCCGATCTTGAGACCTTTCAACTTCTGGAATTGCGGCAGGATGGCCGGGCAGATTGCGTAAGGCCCCTTGTCCGTCGTCACTTCCACCGCGCGCACCACGAAGTCCCTGTCGACCGTCAGCCGCAGCCACATGTCGTGCAGCGGCTCGCCCGGCAGGATCTCGCCCCGGAAGTCGTTGAAGAACGAATAGGACTTGATGTCCGTCAGATGTCCCTCGATGTCCCACAGCCCGTCCGAACGGCGGAAACTGCGGCACTCCATGGTGCGCGTGTGGATCGGTTCGCGGTCCGCGTCCGGCGTGGAAAGGGGCATGGGTATTCCTCGGGTTCGGGCGGCGCTACGCTCTGGACGACGACGTTGCGGCGCCGCTTTCCGGCGCTTCGCCGTCCTCCGCCAGGCGTTCGAGCCGGAGCATCGTGATCCGGTTTCTCTGGCGGCGGACGACCTCGATTCGGAAGCCGTGAAAATGAAATATCTGGCCGGTTTCCGGCAGCAGTCTGGCTTCGTGAATAACCAGGCCGGCGATGGTCGCGGCATTCTGGTCGGGCAGATCCCATCCGAAACGCCGGTTGAGATCGCGAACCGTCACCCCGCCCGCGATAAGATAGGAGCCGTCGCGTTGCGGCCGGACGCCGATCGGCGTGACGTCGTGCTCGTCCGAGATGTCGCCGACGATTTCCTCGAGGATGTCTTCCAGCGTCACGACGCCCATCAGCGCGCCGTATTCGTCGACGACGAGCGCGAAATGTTCGCGCCGGCGGCGAAATGCCTGAAGCTGTTCGAACAGCGTCGTCGTTTCGGGGATGAACCAGGGCGGCGAGACGATCTTGTCGAGGTCTAGGGCGTCGAGGTCGCCGGTATGCGCATGCACTTCCCGCAGCATCCCCTTGGCATGCATGACGCCGATTATGTTGTCCGGCGTGTCGCGCCATAGCGGAATGCGAGTGAAC
>JAYQUR010000040.1:0-15793 GCA_038148075.1 Alphaproteobacteria bacterium
GCTGGACCTGTTCCGGCCCCGCCCCGCCGACACCCAGTTCGAGCTGACGGTTTCGGTGACCGAATCGATCCAGAACCTCGGCGTCCAGCTCAACTCCATCGCTACCCGCGCGAATTTGCGTGTCCGGGCGTCCTACACCGTAACGCGGCGCGCCGATAACGCCACGATGATCCAGGGCTCCCTGGAATCGATCAACAGCTACAACATCCTGAAATCGGATTTCGCAACGCTGGCGGCCGAGGCGGGCGCCCGGCGCAACGCCGTCCGCGAAATCGCCAAACGCCTGCAGGAACGCGTGTCGGTGTGGCTCGTGCAGACCGGCGGCCAACCGGTGGTTCGGCGGCAAGAGCCCGCCAAATGAAAATTCCCGCGGGCCAGGCCGACAAGATCGTCGGCGCCCCGCCGGCAAACATTCGCGCATTGCTGATATACGGACCCGATTCCGGTCTCGTCCGCGAGCGCGCGGAAACCGCGACGAAAGCCGTCGCGGGAAATCTCTCCGACCCGTTCCTGGTTTCCGAATTCACGCCGGCGGCGCTCAAGGAAGATCCTTCACGAATCGCCGACGAAGCGGCCGCCATGGCGTTGGGTGGCGGCCGGCGCGTCGTGCGGGTTCGCGATGCGGCGGATTCGATTGCGAAATCCGTCGAGGACGCGCTTTCGCTGGGGGGCGATGCCCTGATCGTCGTCGAGGCCGGCGAACTGGCGGCGCGGTCGAAGCTGCGGATTCTTTTCGAGGGCCGAGACGACGCTGCCGCCGTCGCGTGCTATCTCGACGAAGGCCGGACATTGGACGAGCTGATTCGCCAGACCCTCGAAGCCGCGGGGCTGCGCGCCACCCGCGACGTCGTAGACTGGATTGCGGGCAATCTGGGATCGGACCGGCAGGTCAGCCGCATGGAGCTGGAAAAACTCGTCCTGTACGCGACCGGCAAGACCGAAGTCACGCTCGAGGACGCGCAGGCCATCATCGGCGATTCGGCGGCCGTAACGCTCGACGACGTCATTTACGCCGCCATGGGCGGCCAGCTCGGCGCGCTTACGATCGCGCTTGCGCGCGCCCGTTTCGAAGGGGTCGCAGCGATATCCATATTGCGTGCGGCGGGACGCCATCTGTCGCGAATCGAGGAAGCCGTCACCGCGATGGGTGCCGGCGCAACCGCGGACCAGGCAATGAAGGGTCTGCGCCCGCCCATCTTCTTCAAGGAACAGGATCGCTTCCGGGCGCAGATCCAGCGCTGGCGCCCACAGACCCTTATGCGCGCACGCGACGAATTGATTCGCGCGGAGCTCGACTGCAAGTCGACGGGCCTCCCGGACGATGCCGTTTGCGAACGCGCGATGATGCGTCTTGCCGCGATGGCGGGCGCGCGGGTCCCGCGCTAGACGGGGACGCTTCCGCTTTACGCGGACTTCGAGAGAAATTCGTCGAATTCTTCGAGAAGCGCGTCGGTGTCCGACTGCGATATGTCTGTTCGGGACACGGGCGGTTCGGCGCGTGCCGGCGGTGGCGGTTCTGCCGCGTGTTCGATGACCATGTCGATGCGAGCGCAGATCGCGAGCGCCGTGAGCAGTTCTCGACGGTCGATCGGCTTGCCGACGAACGTCGTCATGCCCGCATCGAGATATTTCTCCTTGTCGCCGCGCATCACATTCGCCGTCAGCGCGACAATCGGGATATCGCCGACAGGCGCCGGCAGGTCGCGGATCCGGCGCGCGGCCGTGACGCCGTCCATCTCCGGCATTTGCACGTCCATCAGGACGACATCGTAGGGAGCCCGGGTAACGGCGGCGATCGCTTCCTTGCCGTTCTCCGCGTAATCGATTTGACAATCGATGCCGCTCAGCAGCCAGGAAACGATCTTCCGGTTGATGGCATTGTCTTCCGCCAGCAGGATCCGGAGCGAGCGGCCTTCGAAGGATCGCTCCATGGACGAAACCACCAGATCGGGAGAATCGGTCGCGCCCGGCCGACCAGACAGATCGGCACGGATGAAGAAACGGAACACCGAGCCTTCGCCCGGAACGCTCTCGATTTCGATTTCGCCGCCGAGCAGCCGTACGAGTTCGCGGCTGATGGAAAGACCGAGCCCGGTTCCGCCGTATTTTCGCGTCGTGGACGCATCCGCCTGGGTAAACGGCTGGAACAGCTTTATCTGCTGTTCCTCGGAAATACCGATGCCCGTATCGCTTACCTCGAAAACGAGATCCGAAGCGGCGGCGGTCGTATTTCTCAGACGAACGCCGACGCGAACTTCCCCCGCGTCTGTGAACTTGAGCGCGTTTCTGATCAGGTTGTTCAGGATCTGGCGCAAACGATACGAATCGCTTCGGAAACCGTCGATCTCCGCAGCATCGTTGACGAACGTCAGGCGGAGGCCCTTCGAGATGGCGCGGCCGCGCCAAAGAGTTTCCGTGGCCCGGAGAATATCGGAAAGCATGAAATCGCTATTGTCGATGTCGAGCTTTCCCGATTCGATCTTGGACAGATCGAGGATATCGTTCAGCAGGTCGAGCAGCGCCGTCCCCGAATCGCGGATCATGTCGACGAACTCGCGCTGCTCCCCGTCGAGATTGCCGCCGGACAGGATATCGGCCGCACCCAGCACGCCGTTGAGCGGCGTGCGTATCTCATGGCTCATGTTCGCGAGAAACTCGGATTTGATCCGGTTCGCAGCCTGCGCGTCGCGCATGGCGGCCTCGGCCTCGGCCGTCGCTTCGCGCAAGCGGCGTTCGCGATCTTCGAGATCGGAGATATCCGTATTGATGCCGCCGACACCGACGATTTCGCCATTCGCATCGAAAATCGGAAACTTCTGGATGATGTAACACCGACGGCCGTCCCGTTTCGTCTCCATCCACAGAGGCTCTTGAACGGCTTCGCCCATTTCGATGACGCGATCGTCGGCGCTTCCGAGCTTTCGGCGGTTGTCTTCCGCTTGCTTCAGCAGCGTGACGCTTCCAAGCACTTCGTCTTCGGTCGTCTCGTGGAGATCGAGATATTCGCGATTGACCAGCGTGATTCGGTGTTCGCGGTCCTTGACGTAAATGACCAGAGGCGAATTATCGAAAAACGCCCGGAACCGGGATTCGCTGTCGGCAAGCTTGTTTTCCGCGCGCCGGCGCTGGGCGCGGCTATGGATCAGCACGGCGATCAGGGCAAGCTGAAACACGCCGATCGCGAGCCCGGCGAGCACCCAGTATCTGTAGTCGGTGAAAATATTCCGGGGCCGGTTGACGATCCGCGCCTCGGCAGGAAGGCGGCCCAGGGGAATCGAGAGCTCGCTGAGCTCCCGGTGGTCGAGCAGCATCACGTTCGGGCTGTTCTTGACGACCGGAATCGAGGCCGGGGACTCTCCGGCGAGTATTCTCGCCGCGAGGACGGCCGCCGTTCGGCCCTGTTCTTCATGGCTGACGACGATTCCCCCCAGCACGCCTTTGCCGATGCTGTGGGACTGGGTCATGAAGATGGGCCCGCGATAGACCGTCCGCAACCGGTTGATGAATTCGCTCGCTGACATCGTCGCGCCGTCGACATCGCGGAAAATGCTGTTGAGCAGGACAGGCTGGCTGTCGGGGACGCGCGCCATTGCCGCAAAGAACTCATCGTAGCTGATGCGGTCCAACCTGTGCCAGATCGGCGAAAGCCGCCGACTTGCCGCCATCGCCCTCTCGGCGATCTCGGCGTTCACCCTGCCGGTCGGGGTCGTGGCGCTGACCGATAGGTGAAGCGTCGTTGCCGAGGGGAGCAGCGCCTGAATCAGGCCGAGCGTTTCCGCTACCGACTGGTGCTCGACGACCCCGGTGACCCGAGGGTTTGCATCCTGTTGCGCGGCGAATTTCAGGTTGTTTACGCCGAGAAATACGATGGGCGCTCCGGATAGCACCGTGTCGTGATGTTCGAGCGAGAAACGGAGCGCGTTGTCGTCGGCCGCGATGACAAGATCGTAGGCGCCGGTCACGGACAGCTTTCGGGCCAGATCTCGGGCGAAAATGGGCGCGCGCACGGCGACCGGAAACCGCTTGCTGTCTAGAAATTCGACGTCCAGCACGTAGTCGTCGCGCGCCAAACCGCGCTCTGCCAACCCGCCTACCAACCCGCGATACTGACGTTCGAACGAGTGGAATGTCGGATGGTACGATGCGATGAAAAGAATACGCGGTTGGGGAGTCCCGCCTGCCGCCTGCGCCCGAGAGGCGAGCATCGTTGCGAGTGCGACCGATAAAACGGCGACGCCCCACAAGATTCGGCGCGCGCCGGTTATCGCGGCGCGAGAGAAAACTGCGGAAAAGGGTGCAAACTGACAAAACGTACGCATCTCGGAAACGAGATTGCACGGAAACGGTTAATAACCCGACAACCCCGGGAGGCAAATTCCGGGATTATTCGTTGAACAGGCGTTATTCGTCCGTTCAGCCGGCGGGCGGACCGTCTTCGCCGAAAGGATCCTCGGGATCGATGTCGTCATCGGGGTCGTACTCGCGGCCCGGACCGGCATCGAGCCGGCGACCGGTCAACCGGTCGATCAGATCGTCGAGTTGCTCCAGCGACGTGTATTCGAATGTCAGCCGTCCGCCCTTGCCGTCGAACTCCACATCGACCTTGAGGCCGAGCATGTTCCCCAGCTCGCGCTCGAGTGCGAGCGTATCGGCATCCTTGCCCGGTTTCCTCGCGGCTGACGCCTTGCCTCGCCGGGCCTTGGGAGATGGCGGCTTTCCCTCGCGGCCAAGCTTCTCGGCCGCCCGGACGCTCAACCCTTCCGACACGATCCGTTTTGCGAGCGCGAGCGGATCTTCGGCGGTCAGGATGGCGCGGGCGTGGCCCGCCGTCAGGCTGCCGTCGGCAAGCAGGTCCTGGACGTCCGTCGGCAGGTCGAGCAGCCGCATCATGTTGGCGACGTGGCTCCGGCTCTTGCCGACCACCTCCGCGACCTGTTCCTGCGTCTTCGAAAAATCTCCGGCGAGACGCGCGTAGGCCTGGGCCTCCTCGAGGGGCGACAGTTCATTCCGCTGAATGTTCTCGATCAGCGCAACCGCCAGCGCTTCCTCGTCGGTGAAATCGCGGACGATGACGGGCGCTTCGTGCACCTGCGCCCGCTGGGCGGCCCGCCAGCGTCGCTCGCCGGCCACGATCTCGAACGACTCGGGGTCATGGCGCGTGGGACGCACGATGAGCGGCTGGAGGATTCCCTTTTCCCGGATTGACGCGGCAAGATCGCGAAGCGCCGCGTCGTCGAAATGGCGGCGCGGCTGCAGCGGATTGGGGATCAGTTTTGCGATCGCAACCCGACGAAGGCCGGAGACCCCCGCGGGCGCCGGGGCCTGTCCGACTGCCGCGGCGCGGTCGTCGCCGAAAAGCGCCTCCAGCCCGCGCCCCAGCTGGCGCGGCCGGGTCTTGTCGTCGCTCATGAGGGGTCTCCCTGATTGCCGCCCGGCGATAGATCGCTCGGCGGACCGCTTCCCATGGTTGTACCAGGCGTCCGGCTATTCGTCGCCTCGCGGCGGAGCATCTCGCCGGCGAGATGGACATATGCCTGCGATCCGGCGCACGACAGATCGTAGAGAAGAACCGGCTTGCCGTGCGACGGAGCCTCCGAAACCCTTACATTCCTGGGGATAACGGTCTCGTAGACCTTGTCTCCGAAATAACTGCGAACGTCTTCTTCGACGAGGCTGCTCAACTTGTTCCGGACGTCGTACATGGTGAGGACGATACCGTGCAGCTGCAACGTGGGGTTGAACGCATGCGTTACCCGGTCGATCGTCCGGATGAGCTGGCTCAGACCCTCAAGGGCCAGAAACTCGCATTGCAGCGGCACCAGAACCGAATCCGCCGCGACCAGGCCGTTCAACGTCAACAGCCCGAGCGCCGGCGGACAATCGATAAGGACATAGTCGAACCGGTGCGCATGTCTGCGAACGGTCGATCGCAGCCGGTTCTCGCGGTCGTCGAGATCCACCAGCTCCAGCTCGGCAGCCGACAGATCGATAGTCGACGGCACGATCGAGAGGCCGGGCACCGCCGTCTTCAGGATCGCGTCGTCGAGATCGCTGGCGCCGATAAGAAGGTCGTAGGTGCCCACGGTGCGGAGGGCCGCCTCTATCCCGAGACCGGTGGAGGCGTTTCCCTGGGGATCGAGATCGATGACCAGGACGCGGCGGCCGACGGCGGCGAGCGCCGTGGCAAGATTTATGGTCGTCGTGGTCTTTCCGACGCCGCCCTTCTGGTTCGCCACGGCGACGATTTTCCCGCGCGGGGCTTGCGTCGACGGTTCGGCAGGGTCGCGCCGCCTTTCGATTTCGGATAGATCTGACATTGACAGGATCCTCGCGGAGCCGGTGTCGGAACCGGCGGTCACGTTCCGTCGACGCGCGGTGCCAGATCGGTGATCCGGAGAATGCGGGCGCCGGGCGCAGTCTGGCTCTCGAACGTTTCGACGCACATCTTCCAGCCTTTTTCGGCCTCGGTCAATTCGTCTTCCCAGCGCGCGCCCTTGAGAAATACACAGGTATGCGCGCCCATCGAATCGGCCATTTCGCAGAGAGTTGAGAGGGGCGCAAGGGCGCGGGCGACGATGATATCCACAGATTTATTTTTGCCGGCGGCGGCAAACGATTCGATTCGCTCATTCATGACCGTTGCGGTCGCGCCGGTAATCCGCACGGCCTCGCGCAGAAAAGCGCATTTTCGGACATCGGATTCGATCAGGCGAACCGGGCGCCCGGTTGCGATCGATATGGCGAGACCGGGAAAGCCCGCCCCGGAACCGATGTCGGCGATCGTGCCGGATCGGGGAAGCAACCGGACGAGCTGGACCGAATCGAGCATATGACGCCGCCAGAGATCGGCGAGGCTGTTTCGGGAAACGAGATTTAATGCGCCTTGCCATTGCTCGAGATGCCGGGCATAGGCGAGAAAAGCCGGCATTGTTTCACGTGAAACATCCGCCGCATGCGCAAACGCTTCCGGGGTCAGAGGGACGCTGTCCACCGCTCGCCGTCAGGCCGCGCGGCGCACGTAGCGAAGAAGCGCCGTCAGTGCCGCGGGCGTTATGCCGGGAATTCGGCCCGCCGCGCCCAGCGTCGCCGGGCGCGCCACGGTCAGCTTTTCCCGCATTTCATTGGAAAGGCCGCCGATGGCGCCGTAATCCAGTTCCGCCGGCAGAGTCAGCGACTCGTCGCGCCGGAACGCCGCAATATCGGCCTCTTGCCGGACGAGATATCCGTCATAGCAGCAATCGTTCGCGACTTGCCGCAGCACGGCCGCATCGATTTCCGCCAGGCGTGGCCAAACGGAACCGAGCGCATCGATCGATATCCCGGACTGCCCCAGTAACTTCAGCGCCGACCGCCTTACCCCGTCCTGCGAGACGCCGATGCCGGCTGCGGCGAGTTCCTGCGGCGTCGCGATCAGCTCCGAGAGCGCAGAACGTGCGCCAGCGAGTCTCGCCATCTTGTCCTTAAAGACCCGTTCGCGAACCTCGCCGACGCACCCGGCCGCAATGCCCATCGGGGTCAACCTCTGGTCGGCGTTGTCGGCACGCAGCAACAGGCGATACTCGGCGCGCGACGTGAACATGCGATAGGGTTCCGCCGTCCCGCGGGTAATCAGATCGTCGATCATCACCCCGATATAGGCCTGCGACCGGTCGGGCGCGAAGTCGGCTCGGGAACCGGAAGACGCACTCGCCGCGTTCAGCCCCGCAACGAGACCCTGCGCCGCCGCTTCCTCGTATCCCGTCGTGCCGTTGATCTGGCCCGCGAGATACAGACCCGCTATGCGATGCGTTTCCAGTGTCGGTCCAAGCTCGCGCGGATCGACGAAATCGTATTCGATTGCGTATCCGGGGCGCAGAATCTCGGCTTTTTCGAGCCCGGGGATCGATGCGACCAGCGCGCGCTGAACGTCTTCCGGCAACGACGTCGAAATGCCGTTGGGATAAACGGTATGATCGTCGAGTCCCTCCGGCTCCAGAAAGATCTGATGCCGGTTCTTGTCGGCGAAACGGACGACCTTGTCTTCGATCGACGGACAATATCTGGGCCCTGTCGCGTCGATCTGGCCGGAATACATCGGTGCACGATGAATATTTTCCCGGATAAGCGCGTGGCTTTCGGCTGTGGTGTAGGTGATGTGGCAGGCAATCTGCGGAACGTCGATCTTGTCGGTCAGGGCGGAAAAGGGTTCCGGCGGATCGTCTCCCGGCTGCACCTCGAGAACGCCCCAATCGATCGTCCTGCCGTCCAGTCGCGGCGGCGTCCCCGTCTTGAGCCGCCCGAGTGCGAAACCGCACGCTTCCAGCGTTCCCGACAGGCCCATCGACGGCGCCTCGCCGACCCTGCCCGCCGGAATCTTCGTCTCGCCGATGTGGATCAGCCCGCGCAGGAAGGTGCCGGTCGTCAACACAACCCTGGCGCCCCGAACCGTCCGGCCGTCGGCCAGGATCACGCCGGCGACCGACCGCCGGCCGTTATCGCCCGACAGAGCCAGATCTTCGACCGCCGCCTCCAGAATCTCGAGCGCCTCCAGTTCCGCCAGCGCCCGCTGCATCTCCTCACGATACAGCTTCCGATCCGCCTGCGCGCGCGGGCCCTGGACGGCCGGGCCCTTGCTCCTGTTGAGAACCCGAAACTGAATGCCGGCCCGGTCGATCACGCGGCCCATCAATCCGTCAAGCGCATCGATCTCCCGCACGAGGTGGCCCTTGCCGAGCCCGCCGATGGCCGGATTGCAGGACATCTCGCCGACGGTCGCCGCCTTGTGCGTGACAAGCAGCGTCCGCGCGCCAAAGCGCGCCGCCGCCGCCGCGGCCTCGCAGCCCGCGTGGCCGCCGCCGACAACGATGACGTCGTACGTTGCATCGGGATCAATCATGGCGCGGAATTTAACACCGGGCGGATCGAAGTAAAGGCGAAAGGCGCAGACGTTTCACGTGAAACGCTATTCGAAACGTTCTTAAATATCGTTTATCTTGTTGAATTATTTGCCGATACAAAAATCATGGAAGATGACATCGAGGAGGTCCTCGACATCCACCCGGCCCGTAATCCGGCCCAGCGCCCGCGCAGCCAGCCGCACGTCCTCCGCGGCAAGCTCGGGTTCGGACACCGCCCCGGCCCGGGCGAGCGCGTCGGCGCAGGCAAGGAGCGCCGACCGATGGCGGGTCCGGGTCAAGGGGGCATCGGACCCGTCGAGCGCGGCCGATGCCGCATCCTGAAGTCGGTGCAGAAGCACGGCCATGCCCTCGCCCGTCCGCGCCGATACGGGAATCGGCGCATTGCCGCCGACCTCGGCCGGCGACGGCGCGAGGTCGATCTTGTTGACGACGGCGAGCGCGCCGCGGGCGAGCTGGTCGAGCGACGCCGCATCCGGCGGCCGATCCGCCGCGAAAACCGCCAGCGTGAGATCGGCGCCGGCCGCCCGGTCGAGCGCCCGGCGAACGCCCTCCCGTTCAACCTCGTCTTCAGCATCGCGAAGCCCCGCCGTATCCGCAAGCGTCACAGGCCAGCCGCCGAGATCGAGATGGACTTCGATCACGTCGCGCGTCGTCCCCGCGGTCGCGGAAACGATCGCCGCGTCGCGAGCGGCAATCGCATTGAGAAGCGACGATTTCCCGGCGTTCGGCGCCCCCAGGATCGCGATCCGGAAACCCGACCGCAACCGCTCCCCGCGGCGCGCATCGTCGAGGAAGGCGCGCATTTCCGCCTCCAGCGCCGCGAGCCGCGCACGGGCACCGCCTGAAACACCGTCGGGCAGGTCCTCGTCGGGAAAATCGATATCGGCCTCGAGATGCGCCATCAGCCCGATCAGGTCCGTCCGCCAGCCGTCGAGCCGCGCAGCAAGTCCGCCGTCGAGCTGACGCAACGCCTGGCGCCGTTGGGCGTCGGTCTCCGCATCCACGAGATCGGCAATAGCCTCGACCGCCGTCAGATCGAGCTTTCCGGCGAGGAAGGCCCGGCGGGAAAATTCTCCCGGTTCGGCAGGACGCAATCCCGGCAGCGCCGCGAGTGCGCCCGCGACGGCGTCGACCGTCGCATGGCCGCCGTGGATATGGAATTCGACGACGTCTTCTCCGGTGAAACTACGGGGGCCCGGGAACCAGAGCATCAGCCCGTCATCAAGCGCCTCGCCGCCTTCCGGATCCACCATACGGCAGCGTATGGCGTGGCGCGGTCTATCGGGTTCGATGCCGGTCATCGCCACGGCAGCGGCGGCCGCCGCCGGGCCGGATACGCGCAGAACGGCGACACCTGCGCGGCCGGGCGCGCTCGCGAGGGCAAAGATCGTATCGGATGATATTTTTGTCGGGCCGGTCATCGCATCGACAGATGCGCGCGAACCGCGAGCGGGTCAAGCCACGCCGCGCCGCTCAGGCGCCGGATAGTTCCGACGACGCCCATAACGGATCGGACAGGGTCGCCACGAAAGCCTCGTGCGCGGCAAGCTCGTCCGCGCTCGGCGCATGCGGCCGCGGCGGCCGCGCCTCGGCCGAGACCCCGATCGGCGCGACGAGGGTCGCCTCACCCGCCGCCGCCGATGCGCTGGTTTCCGCTGCGCCGAGCCCCAGGCCCGGCTGCCGACCGCCGCGCAGCTCGAGATAGACCTCGGCCAGCAACTCGGCGTCGAGCAGCGCGCCATGCTTGGTCCGCGCCGAGTTGTCGATATCGTATCGCCGGCACAGCGCATCGAGAGAGGCCGGCGCACCGGGGTGCCGGCGCCGCGCCATCGAAACCGTATCCACGGACTGTTTCATGGGAAGCGGTTCGCGACCCGCCCGTTTCAGCTCGGCGTTCAGGAAGCCCATATCGAACGCTGCATTGTGGATCACCAGCGGCGACCCGCCCACGAAGGCGAGAAATTCATCCGCCACCTCCGCAAATTTCGGGAAACCGGAAAGAAACTCCTCGCTCAGCCCGTGCACCTCGAATGCCCCCGTCGGCATGTCGCGTTCCGGGTTTATGTATTGGTGAAAGGTTTCGCCGGTGGCGACGTGATTCAAGAGTTCGATGCAGCCGATCTCGACAAGACGATGCCCGTCCTTCGGATCAAGCCCTGTGGTTTCGGTATCGAGGACGATTTCTCGCATCGGAGCTCCGGCGTTTCACGGTGCGTTCGGCAAAGCTGTCCGGCGGCCAGTGAAGAGCCGGAGCGGCGCGTACGATCCTGACAATTCGAGCGAGTCGACGCAAGGTTTCGCCGCGCCCGCGATTGCTCGGCACGACAAAATCGGCCCGACGGCGTTTTTCCCTATCAGGCATCTGCCGCTCCAGGATCCCCGCGAACTTCTCCTCGGTCATCCCTTCACGCGCCAGGACGCGCGCCGACTGAATGAAAGACGGCGCGGAAACGACGACCGTGAAATCGCAGCGGACGTCCAGCTGCACCTCGAACAGGAGCGGGATATCGAGCACCACCACCGGAGCGCGCCGGCCGGCCCAGCATCGCAGGAAATCGTCCTGGCGCCTGCGAACGAGCGGATGGACGATCGATTCGAGCGTCTTCAATGCGATCGGATCCGCAAACACGATCCGGCCGAGCGCATCCCGGTCGACCGTCCCGTTTAGGACGACACCGGGGAAGGCCCGGTCTATCGGACCGACAGCCGCCCCGCCGGGACCCAGCACGACATGAACCGACGCATCGGAATCGTAGACCGGAACGCCCATGCGCCCGAACATCTTCGATGCAGTCGACTTCCCCATGCCGATCGAGCCGGTAAGGCCGAGAACGATCATCGTTCAGAGATCCGCGAGAACATGGTCGCGCAGCGCCTGATCGACCTCGGGATCGGTGCCGAACCATTCCCGGAAACCGGGCCGCGCCTGGTGAAGCAGCATGCCGAGACCGTCGACGGCGGGATTGCCGCGCAGCCGGGCTGCGGCAAGCAACGGCGTTTCCAGCGGAACGTAGACGATATCGTAGACGATCGCGTGCCGCGGCAGCGCGGCAAGGTCGATATCGAGCGCCGCCTGGCCAACCATGCCGAGTACGGTCGTATTGACCAGAAGCGCCGCACCGTCGAGCGAAGACGCCCTATCGTCCCAGCCGACGCACCCGACCGGACTGCCGAAGGCATCGCTGATCGCCTCGGCTCGTTCCGCCGTCCGGTTTGCGAGCCGGATCTCGGGAACGCCAGCGTCCAGGAGCCCGGCGACGACCGCGCGTGCCGCGCCGCCTGCACCGAGAACCACGGCAGGTCCTGAAGCCGCGCTCCAGCCGGGCTGCGACTCCCGAAGGGATTCCAGGAATCCGAACGCATCGGTATTGCTGCCGGAAAGCTCTCCGTCTCCGCCGACGACGATAGTGTTTACCGCCTGCATCCGCTCTGCCATCGGATCGACCTCGTCCATCGCGCGGTAGGCCGCTTCCTTGTTCGGGACCGTTACGTTCATGCCGCGCAAACCGAGCGCCGGCAGGGATCGAAACGCCTCCACCGCCGTTTCCGGATTCACCGCGAACGGAACGTAGACGCCGTCTATCCCGTATTTCCGCAGCCAGTAATTGTGAATCCGCGGCGAGCGTGAATGTTTCACCGGCCAGCCGGCGACGCCGGCAACCCTCGCGGCACCCGAGAAATTCATGACATCAGTATTCCGTTGTCCCGCAGATAGTCGAGCAGTGCCAGAAGCGGCAGACCGAGGATCGTATAGTGGCTGCCGTCGATGCGACGGAAAAGCTGAACGCCCAGCGCTTCCACACGGTATCCGCCGGGCCCGTTATAGACGTCGTCGCCGATCGTATCGAGATAGGCATCGATAAATTCGTCCGACGTCTCGCGCATCTCCAGCCGCGCCCGGTCGACGCCCTGCCATATTCGTTGGCCGTCACGCACAATGACCGCGTAGCTGATGAGTTCGTGCCGCCGGCCGCGAAGCGACCTCAGCTGGCGCACGGCGTCTTCGCGATTCACAGGCTTGTCGAACGTTTCGCCATCGCATTCGAGAATCTGGTCGGCGCCGAGAATCATCCGTCCGGCCCGCTTGCGGGACACATACATCGCCTTCGCTTCGGCCAGGACCTCGGCGATCTCGATCCCCGCGGCTCCTTCGGCACGCAGACCGAGCTTGAATTCGTCCTCGTCGACGTTCGCCGGTTCGACATCGAAGGGAACGCCGGCGGCCTCCAGGAGGCGCCGGCGCGTGATACTGCCCGACGCCAGGACGATCTGCTCGCCGCTGCCGCCGATCGCACCGGCGGCCGTCCCCGTTTCCGTCACGAGTCTGCGGCCGCGCTTTCGCGCTCCTCGTGAAACTTTGTATAGAGCTGGAAGATCGCCGCAGCAGTCTCCTCGATGGAACGGCGGGTCACATCGATAACGGGCCACATGTTCTTGGCGAACAGCTTCCGCGCTTCGCCAATCTCGGCCTTGACCGTATCGAGATCCACGTAATCGGTTTCCGGCTCCTGTTTCAGCATAAGAAGGCGATTGCGCCGGATCTGGACGAGCCGGTCGGCAGACGCCGTCAACCCTATCACCACCATGTCGCCGAGTTCGAGAAGCTCCTTCGGCAACGGTATACCGGGCACGAACGGAACATTCGCCGTTTTCAGCGCGTAATGGTTCGCGAGATAGATCGATGTCGGCGTCTTGGATGTCCGCGACACGCCGACGAGCACGAGGTCGGCATCGGAAATATCGCGCGTCGCCTGACCGTCGTCGTGCGCCATTACATAGTGAAGAGCGTCAATGCGATCGAAATATTCCGCGTTCAGCGTATGCTGGCCACCGGGGCGATTTACGGTCTTGCGGTTGAAGTAGTTGGCGAAGGATTCGATGACGGGATCCAGCACCGATATACACGGGACGTTCAGCCGCGCACACGCTTCGACCAGCGGCTGGCGCGTCCGGGTGCTTACCAGGGTGAAGATCACGGGACCCGGATTTTCCTTGAGCGCCTCGATCACCAGGTCCATCTGCGCGGTCGAACGGACCATCGGCCAGATATGTTCCTGCGTCTCGACATCCTCGAACTGGGCTATGGATGCCCGAAGCACGCCCTGGGTGGTTTCGCCGGTCGAATCCGAAACGAGATGAATATGAAAAACGTCGCTCATAACGGTTACCGATTCGCTCACAATGCCCCGATTCGGGGCCGGTCTACGGGGATAAGTGGATATTTTCGGGCCGGGCCGGGAAACGCTCCCCGCTTCGCCGGATTCTATCCATGCGGTTTCATCCTGGAAACGGATTTTACCACAGCCATGTACAAAAGAGGTTATACACGCAATTCAGGCTGTTCCGTCTCGGCCGCGCCGAACCGGTTCGCCTGGCACGGGACGGCTTCCGAATCGATCCGTCCCCGAACGATTCACAACACCGCTTCGTCTGTAGATAACTCCGGGGTAACAGACAATCCCCGATTCACACAGCCCCTAACCACTACTACTACCTAATTGTTATTAGAAAATAATAGTTAGGGGGTTCGCCGGGACAGGCCTTCGTGAGATATTTCCGACATCGTGACCGGTAATTCCAAACCTATGATATCCGCGCTTCGCGGCGAACGGATAGACCCGCCACCCGTCTGGCTGATGCGCCAGGCAGGTCGTTATCTGCCGGAATACCGCGAAGTTAGGGAGCGGGCCGGAGGTTTTCTCAATCTCTGCTACAACCCGGAGATGGCGGCGGAAGTGACTCTTCAGCCTATCCGCCGCTTCGGGTTCGACGCCGCGATCCTGTTTTCCGACATCCTCGTAATTCCGCATGCGCTCGGTCAGGATGTTAGGTTCGAAGCCGGCGAGGGCCCGAAACTGGATCCGATCCGATCCACCAAAGACCTCGTATCGCTTCGCATGGATCGTCTGCACGAAAGGCTGGACCCGATTTACGGCACGGTGTCCCGCGTTGCCGCATCCTTGCCCGACCGCACGGCCCTGATCGGATTTGCCGGCGCTCCGTGGACGGTTGCGACCTACATGATCGAAGGCGGCGGCAGCCGCGACTATCCCAATGCCAAAGGCTGGGCGCTGGGCGATCCCGACGGGTTCTCGAAACTTGTCGATATCCTGGTCGACGCAACGTCCGCCTATGTGCTGCGTCAGATCGAGGCGGGAGCGGAAGCTATCCAGCTTTTCGATACCTGGGCGGGCGTTCTTCCCGCGCCCGCGTTCGAGAGATTCTCCGCGGCTCCGATCCGCGAGATCGCACGGCGGATCAAAGCCGTTCATCCGGACATTCCGGTGATTGCGTTTCCGCGCGGCGCCGCGATCTATCTGCCGGCTTTGGCCCGTGCACCCGAGATCGACGCGATCGGCATCGACTACGGCACCGATCCCGCCTGGGCGGCGCGCGAAGTTCAGCCCCATGCCTGCGTCCAGGGCAACTTCGATCCGATTCTCCTGATGGCGGGTGGACCCGAGCTCGAGAAATCGGCGAAATACATCGTCGAGTCGCTGTCGGGCGGGCCTCATGTGTTCAATCTCGGGCACGGCATCCTGCCGCAGACCCCGATATCGCACGTCGAGCGCCTCCTCAAGGCCGTCCGGGGCTGAGGCGCCGATGAGCAGAACCGCCGTCGTTCTCTATAATCTGGGCGGGCCGGACAGTCCTGCTGCGGTCCGACCCTTCTTGCGAAATCTGTTCTCGGATCCGATGATCCTTCGCGTGCCCGGTCCGGTGCGCTGGTTTCTCGCCCGTCTGATCTCCTGGCGCCGCGCGCCGGTTGCCCGCGAAATCTATGCCAGGATCGGCGGTGCATCGCCGATTCTTGCCGAAACCGAGAAGCAGGCGACGGCCCTGCAGGAACGGTTGGGAGGCGGATATAGGACATTCGTTTCGATGCGGTACTGGCA
>JAYQUR010000041.1:0-15637 GCA_038148075.1 Alphaproteobacteria bacterium
CCTCCGCTGGCTGCGCCATTACGGGTTCGCGCCGCTCGACATCCCGTCGATCGCCGCCGTCCAGGGTCCGGCCATCGGCGCCGGCTGCGACATGGCGCTTTATTGCGACATCGTTATCGCGTCTTCAAAGGCAAAGTTCGGCGAAACCTTCATCAACGTCGGCATCATTCCGGGCGACGGCGGCGCGTGGATCGTGCCGCGCAAGGTCGGCCTGCAGCGCGCGGCCGAGCTGATCTTCACCGGCCGCATCGTCGAAGGCAAGGAAGCCGCCGAGATCGGCCTCGCCCTCGAATGCGTCGAACCGGACGATCTGATGCCGCGGGTCATGTCGCTCGCCGAGACCATCGCCGGCCGTCCGCCGGTGACGGCGCGGATGCTCAAATCCCTCCTCCGCCAGTCGCTGTCGAGCGGGCTGTTCGATTTCCTCGACAACTGCGCGGCGCTGCAGGCGATCTGCCACAGCACCGACGACCACCTCGAAGCGGTGACCGCCATGCTCGAGAAGCGTCCGCCGACGTTCCACGGCCGCTGACGCGGCAGATAGTTCCCGCCGGCCTCGTTTTACCCGGCAATTTCTGCGCCAAGCCGGCGGGAACGCCACCTAACTATCTGATTTAATATATATAAAAAGTTGGCACGAAACCTGCATTGATCCTGCCGAAGCTTAACCGGAGGAGTGCCAACCATGCAGGCTGCCCTTGCCCAGACGATGTCGTCGCAGGTCCCGTTCCCGATCGACCTGATCGCCAACAACGAAGACGATCAGCCCGAGAACCAGGTCGACGACGAGGACGACCTAGTAGGTGAAATGATGCTCGGACTCGAAAAACTGCGACGCATGTCGCACACCGAACTTCGTGACGTGATCACGTCGCGCGTCTCGCTTCTCGAAACGGAACTGCGCGAACGCGAACAGCGCCGCGACGCGATCCAGGAAGCGCGTACCGCCGCCAAGATCCTCGATCTGCGCCGCGAACGCGCGAAGCGGATCCATCGCACCGTCAATCGCGGCAGCGCACTCGCCGCGGTCGCCAGCACGCTTCTGATCGTGATGGTGATGGTCTGACCGGACCGCTCCCAACGCCTGAACGACCCCGCCAATTCGAAGCCCGCGTCGCCGAGACGCGGGCTTTTTTTGTCAGGCGGCGGCCTTGAGCGCCTCGAGGTGGCCGACGATCTCGTCGACGGTCATGACGTCTGCGTATTTGTGGTGAAGGTCGAACAGGTTGACCTTGTGCGACAGGATCGACCGGTCGAACACGGCCTCCTCCGCGACGGTTACATGGTATCCCGCCGAATAGGCATCGACCACGGACGCGCGGACGCAGCCCGAGGTGGATTCGCCGCAGACGATCAGGCTCTTGATTCCACGGCGGTTGAGTTCCGACATGATCGGCGTGCCGTAAAACGCGCTGGCACGCTCCTTGACGATCATCATGTCTCCGGGTTGGGGCGCGAACGCTTCGAAGATTTCGTAATCCTCGTCGCTGGTCCCCGTCCCGACCTGCCTGTTGGTTGCCACTACGTCCGACGTTGTCGGCGCGGTCGTGTAGAGGACCGGAAGGCCCGCGGCCCGCGCCGCCGCAAACAAATTCCTGGTCGGCTCGATCGCTTCCCACGCATAGCGACCGCACGAGCTCGGATATTCGCCGACCAGCTCGTGCGGCTCCTTCGCGCCGCCGCGATAGACGATGTTGTAGAGATCGATCGCCAGCAGCGCCGGCCGCTCGCCGACATAGATATCGCGGTGATAGGCCTCGTAGATTTTCAGGATGTCGTCCGAAACGATATCCCGCCAGCAATGATCCTCGAAATCCCGCGTTGTCATCTTCGTCCCTCCGGTCGGATTGCCTGCCGCATTCTGGCCATCATTCCCGGCGCGAGGCAAGCCGGTCTCCCGCCCTTTCGGCAACGCCTTGCGGCCGCCCCTTTCGCCGTGCACGCGAATTGACGATATTCGATCGCGACAACACGGATCAGAAATGGAACGTCAAACCCGCCGCCTCGAACTCGTCGCCCCGCCCGGCCTCCCCGAAATTTCGCCTGGCGACGATCTGGCGCGCCTGATCGCCGAAGGATTCGCGGCTGCCGGGCATGCGCTGCAGGACGGAGACATCGTCGTCGTCGCCCAGAAGATCGTTTCCAAATCCGAGGGCCGGATATATCCGCTCCGGGACGTCGAGCCCGGGCCGGAAGCGATACGTCTCGCCGGGGAGACCGGAAAGGATCCGCGCCTTCTGGAACTCGTCCTCCGCGAATCCGACGACGTCGTCCGCACGCGACCCGGACTGATCATCGCGCGCCACCGGCTCGGCTTCGTCGTCGCCAACGCGGCGGTCGATCACTCGAACGGGGGCGGCGGCGAAGTCGCGATCCTTCTGCCGGAGGATCCGGATGCCAGCGCTGCGCGGCTCCGGGCCGAATTCGCTGCTATCGCCGCGGTCGACGTCGCGGTCGTGATCAACGACAGCATGGGCCGCGCTTGGCGAAACGGCACCATCGGCACGGCGATCGGCGCCAGCGGCATCGTCGCCCTCGACGACCGGCGCGGCCGGGCGGACCGCGACGGCGCCGTGCTCGTCTCCAGCGAAATCGCGCTTGCGGACGAAATTGCATCGGCCGCCTCGCTTCTGATGGGCCAGGGCAACGAGAGCCTGCCAGCCGTTCTCGTCCGCGGCGCTAGCTGGGCCGCGGGCGACGGGCGGGCCGCGGATCTCGTCCGTCCGCTCGACCAGGATCTGTTCCGGTAACGCCATGTATGTCGCCTTCGCCGGCGGGGTCGGCGGCGCAAAGCTCGCGCACGGCCTGTCCCGCATCCTGTCTCCCGAGAAACTTCTGATCGCCGTCAATACCGGCGACGACTTCGACCATCTCGGCTTTCGCATCTGCCCGGACCTCGATACCGTGATGTATACGCTCGCCGGCATCGCCAACCCGGAGACCGGCTGGGGTATTCGCGACGAGACGTGGACGTTCATGGACGGGCTGGAGCGCGACGGCGGAGAGACCTGGTTCCGGCTCGGCGACAAGGATCTCGAGACCCACAAGGCGCGGCGGTCGCTGCTGCGCAACGGCCGGTCGCTGTCGGAGGCGACGGCGGAACTTTCGGCGAAACACGGCATCTCCTACCGCATCGTCCCGGCAAGCGACGATCCGGTGCGGACGCATGTGGACACGAACGACGAGGGCACGCTGCCCTTCCAGGATTACTTCGTACAGCTTCGCTGCACGCCGGAGGTCGTCGGGTTTTCATTCGACGGCGCCGAAGAGGCGGCCCCCGCGCCCGCCCTGGCAGTCGCGTTCGACGCGCCGGAGCTGGCGACCGTCATCCTGTGCCCCTCGAACCCGTATGTCAGCATCGGGCCGATGCTCGCGATACCCGAAATCCGCAAATGGCTCGAAAATCGCACGCGCCCCTGCGTCGCCGTGACGCCCATCGTCGGCGGCAAGGCCATCAAGGGGCCGGCTGCCAAGATGATGCACGAACTCGGCCTCGAACCCTCAGCTGCGACGGTGGCCGAATTCTATCGCGGACTCGTCGACGGTTTCGTCCTCGACCGCACCGACGCGGCGATCGAAGACGATATCCGGCAGATCGTACCGCACGTTCTGGTGACCGATACCGTGATGAAGACCGACGACGATCGCGCGCGGCTCGCCGGCGAGGTCGTGCGTTTCGCCGAATGCCTCGCCCCGTGAGCGTCTGCGGCATCATCGTTCCCGTGAAGGGCGTGACTGCCGGCAAGTCGCGCCTGTCGCCGGTGCTGGACGACAACGCGCGGGCCGACCTCATCCGCGCGCTTGCCCGGCGCACGATCGCGCTCGTTACCTCCATTGCGGATGCCGATGTCGTCGTCACGGTCGCCGAAGCCGGAACCGGGGACGCGCTCCGCGCTTCCGGCGCACGCACGATCGTCCAGTCAAGCGACGGTCTCAACCCCGCCCTGTTCGAAGCCGCCGGGCTGCTCCCGGCAGCGCGCACGCTGGTCGTGCCGGCCGATCTCCCCCGCCTGTCGGAAGAAGACCTGCAGGTTCATCTGCAGAGCGGAAGCGTCGGCATATCGCCGGACCGTCACGGCACCGGGACTAACATGCTGAGCATGCCGCGGCCCGCATCGATCCCGTTCATGTTCGGCGCCCACAGTCTCGAAGCGCATCGGATTGCAGCGCGCGAAGCAGGCCTCGACGTCGAGATCATCGACCGAGCGGGAATCGCGCTCGATCTCGATACGCCGGACGATTTAATCGCTTTCGGGGGCTGGCCCGGCCCGGCTTAAAATCGTAGTCTTGCGCCTGCCGGCCTTCGGAAGCATCGCCCCCCGACATTCTTTCTCCGGCCAAAAAGATCACTTGCAGAGAGGTATTTTCACATGTCCGGCCAAATTCAGGCGTCGCACATATTGCTCATGTATGACGGATCCCTGCGGTCGACCGCGACCCGCAGTCAGGACGAAGCGAAACAGAAAATCGAACAGATCAAATCCGATATCGACGGCGGCGTGGAATTCGCCGACGCCGCGCGCCAGCATTCGGATTGCCCGTCGTCGTCGCAGGGCGGCGACCTCGGCAGCTTCGGCCGCGGCATGATGGTCCCGGAATTCGAAGAGGCCGCATTCGGCCTCGACGTCGGCGCGACCAGCGGTGTCGTCGAGACCGATTTCGGCTATCACCTCATACAGCGGACGGGCTGACCGCCCGAGCCTTCAGGCAGCGCGGGTTACCAGGCCAGCCGATAGGGTATCTGAACCGGCCCGTCATACTGTTCGACGGCGCCGCTTTCGGGATCGAACCGGTTCTGCACGAACGTCCCCGACCGCTTGCTGCGGACGATGAATCCGACGGTCCGGACGTCGCCGTTACGCTCTTCGTGGATCTGCCACGGCGGAACGAAGTCGATGTAGCCCGGCGTCACGTCATGGCTCCCCGCGCGTTCGATCCGCGCCGCCGACGCGACCCGCGGCCCGCCGTCGGTGCGCTCGAAACGGGTGACCTCCTCGCCGCCCTCCAGAACGCCATAGAGCGTCCATGACTCGCCGTGATCGTGCACGGACGAGTTGATCCCCGGCGCCTTGATCAGCGCATTCAGCACGAACCCGTATTCGGGATCCTCGTAGAAAAGCAGATTGCCCGGCTTGCCCTCGACCGTGAGGCTGTCCGGCCACCCTTCGGCGTGCCGTTTCAGTTCGTCGTCAGCGAGCAGTTCCCGCAACGCCTCGCAGGCGTCGGACCAAAGCTCGATCTCCTCGCGGCCCTGGGCGTGCCAGTCGCGCATCTTTTCGACGAACCCGGCCGCCGCCGGCAATAGGTCCGCTCTCCGCTCGCCCATGGCAAAATCTCCTCGATGTTTCGATAGCCATGTTATCGGCACCGCCAATGGATTAAAACAGACGGGGACTGAAACAGGGAGGATGACGACCGATGTACTACGACTTCGTACCCATGCCGGAACGCAAGCCGCTGAAGTGGCCCGACGGCAAACGCCTTGCCGTCTTCGTGACCTTCAATCTCGAATACTGGGACCTGACGAAGGACACTGAAGAATCGTACTACGCGGGAGGTCCCTCCATCCTGCCCGACCCCCTGCCCGGCAACGTCGCCGACATACCGAACTACACGTGGCGCGAGTACGGCCAGCGGGTCGGGATCTGGCGCCTGTTCGACATCATGAACAAGGCCGACGTTCCGGCGAGCTGCACGATGAACGCGAAGATGGGCATCGAGCGGCCTCAGGCGGTCAAGTATTGCGTCGAGCGCGGCTGGGAACTCGTCGCGCACAACTACGTGCAGACCGATCTGCTGACCAATTACTATTTCGATCCCGAAGGCGAGCGCGAGATCGTTCTGGAGACCATCGACGTTTACGAGAAGGTGGTCGGCAAGAAGCCTGCGGGCTGGCTGTCATCGTCGCTCCGCACCAACCCGTCGACGGTCGACATCCTCGCCGAGCAGGGGCTGCTCTATACCGCCGACTTCCTGAACGACGATCAGCCTTACCTGATGCAGACCGACCATGGCCCGATCGTCTCGGTTCCCTACACGGTCGAGATCAACGATTTCATGATGTTCATGCGGCGCGGAAACTCCACCAGCGAGGCGTTCAACGTCATGAAGGAGCAGTTCGACACTCTCTACATGGAAGGTGCCGAGAGCGGCCGGTTGATGAACCTCGGCCTTCACCCGCACGTGATCGGGCAGCCCTTCCGGGCCCGCGCGCTCCGCGAGTTCGTCGACTATGCCAAGCAGTTCCCGGACGTCTGGTGGACGACCCGCGAGGAAGTCGCGAAGTGGTACCTCAAGAACCACGAGAGCCATATCCCGAGCAGGAAACGGTCGAAGCGCGGACGGACGGAAACGCCGGAAAACCAGAAGCGCGGCCGGTAACGGAAACGCTGTTCAGGCACACGAAAAGAAAAGGGCCCCTCGCTTCCCGCGAGGGGCCCTTTTCGATTCTGGTTTCGGGGTGGGCGCCGCCGGTTCAGGAAATCCGCTTCGCCCGCCGGCGGCGAATTCCGCCGAGCAGCACGAGACCTGCGCCGAGAAGCGCGAGACCTGCCGGCTCCGGCACTTCCTCGCCCGGGTTATCGGTGAGAGCGAGATTGAGGTTCAGGTCCCAATGACCGCTGACCGGATTGCCGGAAGGATCGAAGACGTTCAGCCAGACCGACGCGCCGAACGCGTTCGGATCCTTCGCATTCGCGCCGAAACCGAACTGGAAGTTGAAACCGCCAGGCACGGGATCCGCCGGATCGATGCTGTAGGTGAAGGAACCGGACCCGGTCGTGAACGCGATCGTCCCGGCGACGTCCTGAAAGAAATCGATATCCGGCGTATCGGAACCGGCGTCGTAGGCGATCCCGCCTTCCCGCTTGTAGGTCCCCGTCTCTGCGAAATTCGACAGCGAGAGATGTATCTCCGCCAGCACGCCCTGAGGATTGACCGCGAAACCATCCAGGCTGCCGGTCCAGTTGGCGGAATCCGCATCGTCGTTGTTCAGCGTAAAGGTGGTGCCGCCGCCTATGTCGTAATAGTTGCCGCAGCTGCCGTCGGAAAAGTTCTGCCCGCCGGTCCACAAGCCGTGCGGCGCCGTTCCGCAATTGATGACGGAAGTGCTGGTGACGACGTAAACGGCGCTGGCATGGGCCGAGACCGACCCGAGGACGGCGACTGCAGCGGCAACGACAATTTTCGACAACAGGGACTTCATCACATACTCCGAACGGGCGAATTTCATCTGTTTGCCAAGGAGCGTCGCAATTCCCGTGCCATTTCCTTTATTCGTTTAAAAACAATAGGATATGAAGGCACACAGTTGTCGCTTCGGAACAATCGTAAAATTATTTGACGAATTTCGGATAGCCGATCACGGGTCCGTGAGCGCCGACGTCCGCGATAGACCGGGGTGCGCCACACGGTTCCGGCCCGCTCGCGAATTGACAGGCGTGCGGCCATGACGTCTAAGGAAACGGTGACGAAACCCGCCGACCTATTCAACGATATCCTGCGCTGCACACCGACGCTCCTTTTGGGCGCGGCGGGCGGATGGCTGATGGAGCAGATCCACGCGCCGTTGCCCTGGTTCTTCGGTTCGCTCTTCGCCGTCGCGGCGATAAATATCGCGGGCTGGCGCATCCGGGGCCCGCGGGGATCGAGGCAATGCGGCCAGATACTGATCGGTACGACCATCGGTCTCTATTTCACCCCGGCGGTCGCGGCGATCGTCGCGGCGCACCTGCCGTGGATGGTGCTCGTCGCGGTCGTCTCGATCGCGCTGGGCGGTCTTGGCGGAGCGATCCTGATCCGCATCGCCAGGGTCGACGGCGCCACCGCGTTCTTCGGCAACGTGCCCGGCGGCATGGCCGAGATGCTCGCACTAGGCGATCGGTTCGGCGCGCGGCCGGACCAGTTGACGCTCTCCCAGCTCACCCGCGTGACCATCGTCATCCTGTCGATCCCGCCCGCCCTGACCTTCTTCGGCCAGACGGGCGACGACATTTTCGTGCCCTTCGCGCGCGAGGTGGACTATCTCCTCCTCGCCTGCCTGCTCGCCGCCTCGGTGGCGAGCGCGCTCGTGCTGTTCAAGGTGCGGCTGCCGAATTGCTGGATGCTCGGCGCCGCCATCCTCACGAGCCTGCTGACCGTATTCGAGATCGAGCTGTCAGCAATGCCGAAGGACCTGCTCAGCGTCGCCCAGGTGCTGATCGGCCTGGCCCTCGGCGAGCGGTTCGACCGGACATCCTTCACCAGCGCGCCGCGCGTGATCGCGGGCTCGGCAATCACCACAGTCCTCATGATGGCGGTGGCGCTGGCGCTCGCCGTGTTCATCGCTGGACAGACGGGGATCGTACCGACCGCCATGATTGCGGCGACGGCTCCGGGCGGGCTCGCGGAAATGAGCCTCACCGCCGCCGTTCTCAAGCTCGGGGTTCCGTTGGTTACCGCCTATCACGTCGTCCGGATCCTGATGATCACGACCTTCACGCTGCCCGCCTTCCATCTCGCGCGCCGGTTTCTGCCGCCACCGGAACGCACGTCTTGATCGGCGACGACGTCGTCGATGCGCTGCGGCGCAGGGGGCTCCTCGCCGGCGGAGAAACGGCCGTTGGGGAAGCGCTTACCGGCGGGGTGTCCTCGGATATCTGGAAGGTGGAAACCCCTCGCGGCGTTATCTGCGTCAAGCGCGCGCTTGCGAAACTGCGAACCGAGAAGGACTGGTACGCGCCCGTCTCGCGCAATGCCAACGAGGCGGCATGGATGCGCGTCGCCGCCTCTGCCGTCCCGTCGGCGGTCCCGCGGCTGATCGCCGAGGACGCGGACGCAGGCATGTTCGCGATGGCCTATCTCGACCCGGCCGGTCACCCCCTCTGGAAATCGCTCCTGCGCGACGGCCACGTAGCGCCCGCCGATGCTGCCGCCGTGGGCGACGCGCTGGGGCGAATCCATGCGGCGACCGCGGGCGACGCGGCAATCGCCGAGCGCTT
Organism: Alphaproteobacteria bacterium; assembly: GCA_038148075.1. GTDB lineage: Bacteria > Pseudomonadota > Alphaproteobacteria > MPNO01 > UBA830 > JAYQUR01. Next base: position 8,979 of record JAYQUR010000041.1, read on the forward strand.
CGCAACCGACGACATCTTCCACGCCATACGGCTCGAGCCGTACCTGCTGCGAACCGCCGACGTCCATCCGGACCTTGGCGGCCGGTTGCACGAGCTTGCCGCCGCGACGGCCGATACCCGCCTTGCCCTCGTCCATGGCGACGTCAGCCCCAAGAACATTCTCATCGGTCCCGAAGGCCCGGTGTTTCTCGACGCCGAGTGCGCCTGGTACGGCGACCCCGCGTTCGATCTCGCATTCTGCCTGAACCACATGCTGCTCAAATGCGTCTGGCGGCCGCAGTGGACTGACGGCTATCTTGCCTGCTTCGCCGCGCTGCGCGACGCCTACCTTCCCCATGTATCCTGGGAAACGGCCGCCGCGATGGAAGCGCGGACGGCCGCACTCCTCCCCGGGCTTCTCCTCGCACGCATCGACGGCACGTCTCCGGTAGAGTACATCACGTCAGGAAGCGACAAGGACCGCGTACGCCGCGCAGCGCGCGCCGGTCTGGGCGTAGAAACGGACAGGCTGGAAAGCGTCGCCATGCTTTTCCGCCAAGAGGTGGGCACATGAGCAACAACGACATCGCCGGCATCGCCGCGCGGCGCGTCTGGGATTCCCGCGGCAGGCCGACGGTCGAGGTCGAGGCCACGCTGTCAGGCGGCGCGACGGGCCGGGCGATCGCGCCCGCCGGCGCATCCCGCGGCGCCAACGAGGCAATCGATCTCCGCGACGGCGGCGACGATCTCGGCGGGTTCGGCGTCGAAAAAGCGCTCGACAATATTCAGGACGAGATTGCCCCCCTTCTCGACGGCATGGACGCCGAGGACCAGGAAGCCGTCGACCTCGCGATGATCGAGTGCGACGACACCGACGACAAGTCGCGTCTCGGCGGCAACGCCATCGTCGCCGTTTCGATGGCTGTGCTCGGCGCGATGGCGACGAGCCGCAAGCTGCCGCTATGGCAGCATCTCGCGGGCGATGCGCAGGTGCGCCTGCCGATGCCGGAGATCCAGATTTTCGGCGGCGGCGCCCATGCCGGCCGCCGGGTCGACATCCAGGATTTCATGGCGGTCCCGGTCGGCGCGGAAACGTTCGACGAAGCGCTGGAGATGGTCGCCGAGGTCTATCTTGCTGCCGGCCGTCTGATGGCGGATGCGGGCAAGCTCGCGGGCGTCGCGGACGAAGGCGGCTGGTGGCCGGTGTTCGACACCAACGAGGAGGCGCTCGATGCGCTGGTCCGCGCCATCGAGGAAGCCGATCTCAAGCCCGGCGCCGACGTCGCGATCTCGCTCGACGTCGCGGCCTCCGAGTTCGGCTCGGGCGGCCGCTACCGGCTCGGGCTGGAGGAGCGCGAACTCGACGGCGACGGGATGATCGACCTGCTCGCCGGATGGCTCCAGCGATATCCGATCGTGTCGATCGAGGATCCCCTCGGCGAGGACGACGCCGAAACGCTGAAACGCTTCACGGAAAGGTTCGGCGACGAGGTCCAGATCGTGGGCGACGATTTTCTCGTCACCAACGCCGAACGGGTCGCCAATGCGGCCGATGCCGGCATCTGCAATTCCGTCCTCATCAAGCCCAACCAGGCGGGAACCGTGACCGAGACCAAGGCCGCGCTGGACGCGGCAAAGGCCGCCGGATGGGGCACCATCGTATCGGCGCGGTCCGGCGAGACCGAGGACGTCACCATCGCACACCTCGCGGTCGGCTGGAACGCCGGACAGCTCAAGGTCGGCTCGTTCGCGCGCTCCGAACGGATGGCCAAGTGGAACGAGGTGCTCCGCATCGAGGAAGCCATGGGCGACCGCGCCCGTCTTGCGGGAACATGAAGGCGGTTCTCCAGTATCGCGCCAGCCCCGGCTTCCGGGCGCGCATCGCCGAACAGGCGCCCGACTGGCTTAACGTCGCCATCGTCGACGAGGCCGACAAGGAGACGTTCGCCGCCGAAATGCGCGACGCCGAGGTACTCCTTCACGTTCTGGAACAGGTCACCGCAACCGCGATCGAGGGCGCGCCGTCTCTCGCCCTTATCCAGAAGATCGGCGTCGGCGTGAACACCATCGATCTGGAAACGGCGAAGCGCCGCGGGGTCGCGGTCTGCAACATGCCGGGCACGAATTCGCGGGCGGTTGCCGAGATGACGCTTGCGCTGATGCTGGCGGCGCTGCGCCGGGTTCCGTTCTTCGATCCGCTGATGCGGAAAGGCGAAGGATGGACCGCGCCGCTCGAAGCGTTCGACGGGATCGGCGAGGTCGCGGGGCGGACGGTGGGGCTCGTCGGCTATGGCGAAGTCGCGCGGCTGCTCGCGCCCGTGCTGGCTGCGATGGGCGCGACGGTCCTCTATACCGCGACGGCGCCGAAGGACGACGCGGCCGCGGCGTGGCGGACGCTCGATGCGCTGATGGCCGACTCCGACATCGTCTCGCTGCACCTGCCGCTGACGCCGGAAACGGACAGGATGATCGATGCCGCCGCCATCGCCCGCATGAAGCCGGGCGCGGTCATCGTCAATACAGCCCGCGGCGGGCTGATCGACGAGCCGGCAATGGTCGCGGCCCTGAAATCCGGAAAGTTGCGCGCCGCCGGGCTCGACGTCGTGACCGTGGAACCGGCACCCGCCGGCAACCCGCTGTTCGAGCTTGAGAACGTCGTGCTGATGCCGCACATCGCGTGGCTGACCCCGGAGACGCTCGACCGCAGCCTCGGCATCGCGTTCGAGAACTGCCGCCGGATCAGGGACGGAGAAGCGCTGCTGCACCGCGTCGTCTGACGCGGGTCGGGATTACGCCGGCTTGCGGAAGTGCTGGATGCCCCAGGCGAGATAGCCGGTGTCGGCGGCCGCCACCCAGTTTTCCAGCCCCTGGATCATGCGGTCGACGTATTCCTTGCTCGACAGTTCGCACATCCGGTCGTAGTCGCCGGTCAGCATCTCGCGCACGCGTTCGTAATGCGCCCGCAACTGCGGGGACAGGACGTCGTCGGCCAGATGCTCCAGTCCGGCGTTGGCCGCCAGTTCCTTGTAAAGCGCGAACGACCCGAGATTATCGAGATGGATGCGCGCCAGTACCGGGCCGAGCACGCCGTCAGGGCAGTCGTCGGCCTGCATCGGGTCGGTGAAGACCAGCGAGCCGCCGGGTTTGAGCACGCGAAAGACCTCGTCCATGACGGTTTGCTTGCGCCCGCTGTGCAGGATCGCGTCCTGCGACCAGACGAGGTCGTAGCTGCCGTCCACTTCCGGCAGGTCTTCGAAATTGCCGTACTTGACGTCGATCAGGGCGGCGAGGCCCTGCTCCGCGTTCAGGCGCTCGTTGGTGGCATTCTGCGTTCGCGAGATGTTGAGGCAGACGACGTTGCAGCCGTACGTCTTCGCGAGGTACCGCGCCGAGCCGCCGTAGCCGGCACCGATATCGAGAATCCTGGTGTTCGCGTCGATCGGCTCCGCCGACTTCGCCATGCGTTCGACCGTCAGCCGGCTCGCCGTGCGGATATCGTCGGTCGTGTCGTAGAGACCAATGTGAATGTCCTCGCCGCCCCAGATGTTGAAATAGAAGCGGTCGGCCTCGTCGCTGTCGTAATAGGTCTCCGTGATCCGGGCGACTTCGTCGGCCCGCGCCGATGCCGCCTCAGACATCGGGATATTCCTTTTCGGCGACATGGACGAAGAAATCGGGTTCGTTTTCCTGGAACGTCTTCTGGAAATCGCCGTAGGTGCGGACCTTCTGGAAGCCCGCTTGGGACAGCAGGTTGCGCACATAGTTCTTGCGCAGCGGGAACATGTTCAGCTTGTACTCGGAGCCGTCCGGAAACGAATAGCGGAAACGCGCGAGTCCGTCGTCGACATATTCCGGCTCCGCCGTCACCTTGTCGCCACAATAATAGTATTTGTGCTTGCTCGAAAACCCGTCGTCGAGGATGGAATCGTAGTTCCGCTGATCGATGATCAGTATCCCGTCGTGACGGAGGGCCGCATAGAATTCCGCGAGGACGCGCCGGCGGTCCGCCTCGTCGTGCAGATGCGTAAACGAATTTCCCAGGCAGATGATAGCGTCGTACTTGCTGTGGATATCGCGGTTGAGCCAGCGCCAGTCCGCCTGCACGATCTTCAGGATAAGGTTCTCGTCCTTCGCGTTTTCGAACGCCTTGGCGAGCATCGCGGCGTTGCCGTCGGCGCTCATCACGTCGAAGCCCGCCTTGACGAGCTGCACCGAGTGAAAACCGGTGCCCGTAGCGACATCCAGCACCTTGGTCTTGCCGCGCGCGCGCAGGATATCGATGAAGAACTGGCCCTCGCTTCTCGCCCGGGCATCCCAGTCGATCAGTTCGTCCCATTTTTCGACGAAGGACTGGATGTATTCCATCCGGTACTGGTCGGTCTCCCGAACGGCCGTCGGATCGTCGCCGTAATCCTGCTCGGGAGCCACGAGCTCGGGATTTTTCAGAATAGCGTTTTGATGGTTTTCAGTAGCCATAAGAAGAGCTCACCTCTTGATATGCGATCGCCGCCCAGCCGCACGTTGTCACCCGCGGCAGCCACAATGCGCCCGCCCTGACCAACGTTTGGAAAATCTTGATTGGATCGTTATAAACAAAAAATATCTGCATGGCCAGAATGCATGAAATTTACTCCGGATATATTCCAATTTCGTGAAATTTCGTGCCGCGTTTTAGCGCGATATTAATAAAATTCCGGCCGGTAATTACTTATGTTAATGAAATTTATATTATAATACATTAAAATAATAATTAATTATTTTCAAATATTTCGGATTTTATATTTTACGATTACAAGTTTTCGAGTGCCTCAATGCCGAGACAAGGGCCCAACGGCCTATTGCATCAAAGCCGGCAGAAACAGCGAAAGCCCGGGAATGGCAACGATCAGGGTAATGCGCACGATATCCGCAGCGATAAACGGCAAAACGCCCCGGAATATTCTTGTCAGCGGCACTTCGGGCAGCATGGCGTTGAGTACGAAGACGTTCAGGCCGATGGGAGGCGTGATCAGGCTGATTTCAATGACGACCACCACGACTATTCCGAACCAGACGAGATCGAGCCCGAGGCTCTGCATGACCGGATAGAAGACCGGCACGGTAAGCAGCATCATGGAAATGCTTTCCAAGATACAGCCAAGTACGATGTAGATCGCGATACAGATCACGACGACCGCGATCGGCGGCGCGTCCATGGCCGCGAACCAGTCGGCGATCTCGTTGGGCACCCGCGCCACGTTGATGAAATTCGCGAACAAAAGCGAGCCAACAAGCAGTGCGAGCAGCATCGCGGTGGTCCGGCCCGTTTCCGCCAGCGCATCGATCGTTATTTTCCACGTAAGCCGGCGGCGCGCGAGGGCGATACCGAACGCACCGAAGGCGCCGATCCCCGCCGCCTCGGTCGGCGTGAACACGCCGCCGTATATGCCGCCCATGACAATGACGAACAGCAGCAGCATCCCCCAGATACCCTTGAGCGCGCGAACCCGTTCGCCCCACGCCAGCTTCTCGCCTGGCGGGCCGAGTTTCGGATTGATCCGCGTGACGACGGCGACCGCGCCCGCGTACAGCAAGATGCCCAGAATGCCGGGAACGACCCCCGCGGCAAAAAGCTGGCCGATGTCGGTTTCGGTCATGATTCCGTACAACACCAGCGCAACGCTCGGCGGAATGAGGATACCGAGCGTACCGCCGGCGGCGATTGAGCCGGTCGCGAGACGCTCGTCGTAGCCGAACTGCCGCATCGACGGGATCGCGACTTTCGACATGGTCGCCACCGTCGCCAGGCTAGAGCCGCAAACCGCGCTGAACCCGCCGCAGGCCACGACTGTCGCCATGGCGAGCCCGCCTCGGCGGTGGCCGAGCCACGCGTTCGATGCTTCGTAGAGGTCGTGCGAAATACCGGAGCGCGCGACGAAATTCCCCATCAGGATAAACAGCGGCAAGACCGAGAAGTCGTAGACCATGACCATGTCGGTCGCGATGTTGCCGATACTCTTGAGCGCGGGATCGAGCCCGATGTAGTAGGCAAAGCCGATCGTGCCGACGACCCCCATGCCGAACGCGATCGGGACCTGCAGGAGCAGCAACGCAAACAGGGCCGCGAATGCAATGAGGACCGCTTCCATCGCCCTACTCCACCTCGCCCTCGATGCCGGACTTCGGCGTCGCGCCGCGCAGATAGCACCAAGCAAGGATCAGGAAAATCGCCGACGCCACGAACGTCATGACGCTCATGAAATAGATGTAAGGCGCCGTGCTGATCTGCAGGAACATCAGGACCGAGTTGAACCGCTCGACGGCTTCACCCTGAATCCATACCTGCCGGGCCCAGATGAAGGTCGTCGCGGCGAACAGCAGGTTGAGCAACACGTGCTGAAAGCGGAGCGCGGCCCCGCGGAACAGGCCGGCGAGCAATCCGATGGAAATATGCTCTCTCCGGATGCAGACCAGCGGTAGCCCGATATAGACCACGAGCCCCATGCCGATCTGCGTGATCTCGTTGCTGCCGAGGATCGGCGCGCTGAAGACCTGTCTTCCGACTACGTCGCAGAAGGTCAGCAGCATCATCGCGAACATCAGCCCGGCAAGAACGATACCGAGGGTCCGGTCGAGCAGCCCCACGAGGCGGCTTAGCGACTCGTCGGCCTCGCGCCGGCGCGCAGGAGGTGAATGGGAGG
>JAYQUR010000042.1:0-15522 GCA_038148075.1 Alphaproteobacteria bacterium
GTCGAGAAACGCGTAGTCGAGGCCGAGCGAATAGGAGGAGGTGAGTACGCCGGATTCGCCGGGTGTGCTGGATTCCGCGGTCGATCTGCCGGCATTCGCCTTGAGGGTCAGCAGGTCCGTCGGGTTCCAGACGAGCTTGGCCGAAAAATCGATATTGGTCTGGGTATTGAACGAAGGTTCGTCGTAGCTCCGCGTGGCAAAGCCCGCGCCGAACTCCAGAAACGTCACGCCGCTGGCGTCTATCGTCACGCCGAGAAGCGTGCCGAACTCCCGATTGTCCTGGAGAAGTCCGCTTGCGTCCACCTTCTGGTCGAACCGCCTGAAGTCGCCGTTGGGTTCGACGAAAAAAGTCGTTCCCGGCGTGAATTCGTAGCCGAGCCTAAGCTTGTAGTCGTAGATCGTGACGTCCTGGGAATCGTTGTCGACGCCGGAAGACGAAAGATAGTCCTGATACTCGATCTTCAGGCTCGCCTTCGCCGAGAAGGCGTCTGCCTCGTACGTGTAGGAGGAATCCCCGAAATAGTTGATCGACACCTTCGGATCGAACCCCTCTCCCAGGTCGTCCTCCGATCCGCGGCTCTCGTGCCGCCGGGCTACGCCGACGACGGCGGAGAACGTCTGATTGTCGAGAATGTCGATCTTGCCGGATACCTGGCCCTGCGCATCCTCGTAGTTCTCGCCCTTGTTGTCGCGATAACGTGCGATATCGGACGAGAAGGAGAAGGCTAGCGAATGGTTCTCCCAATCTGACGAGATCGTGAGCCCGGGCGAATAGACCAGCTTGCGGTCCGCCTCGGCCCCGTCGCGGGTCAGGTAGATGTTGGAATCGTACGTTCCGGCCATGCCGAAGGAGGGAAAGACCACGAAGCTCGAAAGGCCGGAATTCTTCCGCTCGATCGTTTCCCGGCTGACGAGCCCGACTTTTCCGAGAAGTTCATCCAGCTCGATGCCGATCGGATCGAAATCCGGACGTGCCCGGTCGGAAACCGATTCCTCTTCGGCCGTCTGCGCGAGGCCGGTCGCCGGAATCGCGAACAGGGCTACCGCCGCCAGACAAGCCGCCGCCAGGCTTCGCGTCCCCACCTCTCAGCGCCCCGGCGCTGCGTTACAGTCAAGTAGATCGATCGGCATTTGGCGCTGGACGCCCCCTCCGCGTCGCCCGTCAGCTGCTGATGCTGGCGTTCTCCTCGGGATCGAGAATCGGTTCGGGAAGTTCGACGAGTTCGGAATCGCCTGCGGCCGGATCGATATCCGCCAGCACGCCCGCCGCGGCCGCCAGGATATTCTCTTCGAGCGCAAGCCGCAGTTCGGGCGGCACGAGTGCGCCTTTCGCCTCGCGAGACAGCAGGAGGTCGCTGGTCTCGCTGGCCGGCTCGATCATCAGCCCGGTCAGGTAGGACGCTGCACCCTGCCCGCCGCGAAGTTCGATGATCAGCTTTCCGCCACGCGCAACCGCTGGGACGATCAGAGCGCCGCCCTGTTGCTGCTGAAACAGGGACTGATCGACGTTCGTGAAATCGCCCGACAGGAACCCCCCGCGAAGGGAACTGCCGACTCCACCGGGCGCGCCCTGGGTCCGAATGACCTGCGTCCCCCGGTTGCTGAGCAGTGCCTGGTCAAGCCAGCCGGCCGCCGCAGATTGGCCGAGCGACTGCGCCGATCCGTTGACGACGACCTCCTGCCCGAACGGGCTGGACATCAGCGACCGGTCGCCGAGATCCTGGGTCATCAGGATTATGCGATATTCGCCTTCCGGCACGTCGATCTCGATCCGTTCGATTCCCGTAATGCCACCGCCCAGCAACTGCGATTCCAGCGGGCGGCGAATCGCATTGAGCGTACTGCCGGCGATTCTCGGGTCTCCGGGCTGAACCTTCTCGAAACCGCTTTGCGTCTCACTGTCCGCGGAGCCGAAATCGAGCGCGACGATCGCCCGCCGCGGGGTAAAGCCGCCGTCGATGCCCAGCTTCACGATCTTGGCGCCGGCGACCAGATTGATCGCGTTGCTGGCGATCCGGTCGATCACGCGCAACAGCGTTTCCGCGCCGACATTGCCTTTGCGGGCGCCGATTCGCGAGATCAGCGCGGTCGCCCGCTGCGTGACCTCTTCCGGGCTCTTGGAGCCGCCGGTCAGGAAATTGCGGACGTCGGTCAGCGCCGTGGCGTCGCCGGCGAGAACGCGCTCGACCAGTTCGTCGGGAATCTCCAAGGGGGTCGGCGGCTGAGTCTGCGCATGAACCGTCCCCGGCAGGCAGAGCGACAAGGCAACTGCCGCCGCGCGCAATGTACGCCAACTACACATCAAGTCGCTCTCCCGAGAATTACGCATACGCAATGGGCCGGACCGTTAGGATATAGGAAACGATTATGAAATTTCCATTTACCGGATCGACTATATCAAAACCCGCGAATCCGGCAAAACCCTTATGAATCCGCGATTTGCGGGCAGTCAGTTGCGGCGGACGGCCAGTTTCCGGCTCTCCAGTTCCGCGAGCGCCGCTTCGATGTCCGCCTCCAGCGTCTCGGCGGCAATTTCGGGAAATGCGGCGGCGAACGTCTCGACGATCTCCGATCGCCGCCTCGGCGCCTCGAGAAAACGCCACAGCGCGCTCGACACCTCATCGAGATAGTAGACCTCGCCGTCTTCGGGCCCGACGAGAAAGGTTTCCGTGTCGATCTCCGTCGCATTAACGCCGGGCTGGCGCAGATAGGCGGGGTCGTCGCTCATGGCTCGCTCCGAAAGCGCGCCGACAGGAGGCTCGCCGCTTCCCGGCTGCTAGAGAACGTCAGCCGGTAGAGTTCCGCGGCTTCGGCGAGCCCGGCAAGTCCGCGCAACAGGTCGGCGGCCTCGATATGCGGTGCGAACGCCGTCGACATCAACGTCTTCATCAGTTCCGAGCCGGTCGCCGGGACGAGATCGGAAGCGGCATCGGACCTGCGGTCGAGCAGGATCAGCGCCCGCACCGGGGCCGTCTCGCCGAAAGTACCGGCCTCGCCGTCCCACAGCTTGAGATAGGCGACGCCGTCGCCCTCCATCGCGGTATATCCGTCGACGAATTCGCGGAAGGCGTCGCCGCAGTCTTCGGGCAGCGGCGTGCGAACCTTGGGCATCAGGCCGAGGCAGGTGCCGACCGGCGGCGATCCGAGCGTCAGCGCGATCTGGTCGTCGCCGAAGAAACGATGGCCTAGGACGGCAAGGTGAAGTGCGACGCTCGACTTACCGGCGAAGGAATCGCCGATTACGACGGCCAGCTCGCCGCCGATGCGGGCCGCGCCCGCATGCAGGCAGACGGTATCGGGGCGGCGGGCGACATGGATGCTGATCAGGGCGCCGGCGAGACCGTTGGCCGCATCGTAGGGGTTGTCGAACGCGAAGTCGGCGCAGCCGGGCCCATCGCTCCGGACGCGAAAGGCACCGTCGCTTTCCTCCGATATCCGGATGTCCGCGGTGCCGCCGTCGCCGGCCCAGCCGAACGGCCAGCCGGCGACGTAATAGGGCAGGTAAGGGAGAACAAGATCGGCGTTCTCGACGAGGATCGGGGCATCTTCGGGGCCGAAGCGCCAGAGCCCCTCGGTCGCCGCGGCCTCCGCAGGGCCGGCGGGATCAGGCATCGCCTGCCGGGGTTTCCCTGGGAGCGCGCTTGGACAGGATCCGCTGCAACGTGCGGCGGTGCATGTTGAGACGACGCGCCGTTTCGGAAACATTGCGGTCGCACTGCTCGTAGACGCGCTGGATATGCTCCCACCTCACCCGGTCGGCGGACATCGGATTTTCGGGAGGCGGCGGCAGCGTCCCGCCAGTCGCAAGCAGGGCCGATTCGATCGCATCGGCATCCGCAGGCTTCGCGAGATAGTCGACCGCCCCCGCCTTCACCGCGGCGACCGCGGTTGCGATATTGCCGTAGCCAGTCAGCATGACGATCCGGGAGTCCGGCCGTTTCTCGCGGATCGCGTAAACGACGTCGAGACCGTTGCCGTCGCCGAGCCGGAGATCGAGCACCGCGAATGCCGGCGGATTCGCGCGGGCGAGCTTTTTCCCGTCGGCCACGGAATCGGCCATGCTGACGTCGAACCCGCGCGTTTCCATGGCGCGCGCCAGCCGGTTCAGGAAAGGCGTGTCGTCATCGACGATCAGCAGCGTCCTGTCCTCGAAGTTTCCGATCGATCCGTCGCTCATTCGTTTCGTCCCTCGTCGATGACGTCGGCGCTGTCGCTGCGCCACGCCACCGTCACCCGCGCGCCGCCGCGCGGATCGTTTTCGAAAGCGAGCGCTGCGCCGGAGCGCTGCAGCAGCGTTCGCGCGATGAAGATGCCGAGCCCCATATGGCCGCGGCTGTCGGTTCTCATTGAAATATACGGTTCTCCGAGACGTTCGAGTAGCCCCGCTGGAAATCCGGGCCCGTCATCCGCAATCTCGACCGCGATGACCGATTTGTCCCACCGGACGCGGACATCGACCCGGCTCGCTGCGAACTGGACCGCATTCTGGATCAGATTGCCGATGCCGTGGACGATCTCGGGCCGCCGGACGAATACCGGTTCGGGAATCGTCGCCGAGGCCCCGTCCGGGTCGGCGGGCGCGGCATCGAGATACAGCCTCACGCTTTCGTCGAGATGGCGGTCGGCCGAGGCCTGGACCAAGGCGCTGATCGGAAGCCGGGCGAACGGAGAGCCTTCGTCGTCTTCGCCCGACCGGTCGGACAGTTCGGCAAGAATGTCCCGGCACCGCGCAGTCTCGCTGATGAGAAGATCTATATCCTCGCGGATAGGGCTGTCGGCCGGCAGGCCGCGGGAAATCTCGCGCGAGACGACGGCGATGGTGCCGAGCGGGCTGCCGAGCTCGTGCGCGGCGGCCGCAGCCAGCCCGCCGAGCGCTGCGAGCTGCTGCTCGCGCGCCAGCGCCAGCTGGCTGGCGGCAAGCGCATTCGACATGCGCCGCGCCTCCTCCGCCACCCGCCACGTGTAAATGGCGAAAAAGAGGATGCCGATGGCAAGCGACGCCCAGATGCCGAGCACGTAAACCCGCGGCACGCTGAACCCGCCCTCTTCCCACGGCAGCGGGTAGTGCTCCACCGCCAGCCCAGAAATGCACAGGATCGACAGAAGACACAGTGCGACGGTGCTGCGAACCGACAGGATCGTCGCGGACACGGCGACGGGCGCCAGCAGCAGGATCGCGAACGGGTTCTCGAGGCCGCCCGTCAGATAAAGGAGCGCAGCAAGCTGCAGGATATCGAACCCGAGGAACCCGGCGGCCGCGACGCCGCCGAGCCGTACCGCCGTCGGGCGAACGGCAGTCGCAACGACATTGAGCAGAAACGACGCGCCGACGACCGCCAGGGCGGGTGCGAGCGGAAGGGCGAAGCCGAATCCGAAATGGACGACCATCAGAGCCCCGGCCTGCCCGGCAATGGCGACCCACCGGATCAGCGTCAGGGTGCGCAGCCGGACCGAATCGACGGTGGCGGGCAGCGCGTCCGTGCGGGCGGCGGCCCAGCCCGGACCCGCGCCCGGCGCGCCTGAGAGTGAAGACATGGAGAGCCCCTGCTCGTTGTCGGTCGCCGGGACTATACAATCGGCGGCGGTTTCTAACTATTCCGCTGGCCCTTTCCACCCTCCCGCCTCATATTCCGCGCATGACCGTGCCGACCTCCGACGCCGCGATCCGCGTCGACCGCCTCGCCAAGCATTTCGACGACATCGTCGCCGTCGACTCGATCAGCTTCGACGTCACGCGCGGCGCCGTCGTGGCGCTGCTCGGCGGCAACGGCGCCGGCAAGACGACCACCATCTCCATGTTGCTCGGGCTGCTGGTGCCGACGTCGGGCGAACTCGAGGTCCTCGGCGTCGATATGCTGCGCCACCGCTATGCCGCGCTGCCCCAGCTGAATTTCTCGTCGCCCTACGTGGACCTCCCGAAACGGCTGACCTCGCGCGAGAACCTGCGCGTCTACGCGACGCTGTACGGGCTGAAAGACCCGCGGCAGAGAATTGCCGAGATCGCAGCGGACCTCGCTATCGAAAAATTTCTCGACCGGCCCTACGGCGAACTGTCGTCCGGTCAGAAGACCCGCGTGTCGCTCGCCAAGTCTCTGCTCAACGAACCGACGCTCCTGCTCCTCGACGAGCCGACGGCGTCGCTCGACCCGGATACGGCGGACTGGATCCGCACCTATCTCAAGACCTACCAGCGGGACCGCAACGCAACGATTCTGCTCGCCTCGCACAACATGGCGGAAGTCGAACGCCTGTGCGACGACGTGCTGATGATGAAAGAGGGCCGGATCGTAGACCGGGACAGCCCGAAGGACCTCATCGCCCGCTACGGGCGACAGAACCTCGAAGAAGTCTTCCTCGATATCGCGCGCGGCCAGCGCGCGGCGGCGGCGCGATAACCATGACGTCACCGAACCGAGCCGGACATCCTGCGGGATTCTATTTTTCGCCGCGCCGGGTCGGCGCGATGGTGCTGCGCTATTTTTACTTGATTCGCGGCTCGCTGCCGCGCATCGTCGAGCTCGCCTACTGGCCGACGATGCAGATGATGATCTGGGGATTTCTTTCGCAGTTTCTCTACCAGCATTCGGAATGGTTCGTCCGCGCGGGCGGCGTGCTGATCGCCGCGGTGCTGCTTTGGGACATCATGTTCCGGTCGAACATCGGCGTGTCGATCTCGTTCCTCGAGGAGATGTGGTCGCGCAATCTCGGGCAGCTGTTCGCATCGCCGCTACGACCGTACGAATGGGCGCTGTCGTTGCTGACGATCTCTGCGCTCAGGACGCTGATCGGCGTGCTGCCGGCGGCGTTGCTGGCGATCCCGCTCTATCACTATTCGATATTCGACATGGGGCTGCCGCTGATCGCCTTCTTCGTGAACCTGCTGATCTTCGGCGCATCGGTCGGTCTTGCCGTCTCGGGTCTGGTGCTGCTGTTCGGGCTCGGCGCGGAAAGCCTCGCCTGGGCGGCGATCTTCGCCATCGCTCCGATCAGCGGCATCTACTATCCGATCGACGTGCTACCCGCCTGGCTGCAGCCGGTCGCGTTCGCGCTGCCCTCTGCGCATGTCTTCGAGGGCATGCGAGCGGCCGCCATAGACGGGGTGTTCCTGCTCGACAGGTTCTTCTGGTCGGTCGGGCTCAACGCCGTCTATCTGATGCTGGGACTCGGCGCCTTCCTGCTGGCCTTCCGCACCGCACGCCGTCGCGGCAAGCTGCTGCTGATGGGCGAATGAGTGCGATAGAGCGCTGACGGGGCGCCTCCGCGCGATCAGACGCGCTGCACGAGCAGCGCCAGCAGTGCGATGGGGACAAGGGCGATGAAAACCGTGATCACGTAGAGCCAGATCGCACGGGCGATGTCCGTGGGCGTTGCGCGCGCACGGCCGTTGCCGATCCAGCCCGCCGAAGACAGCTCGCCGCCGAACCGGCGGGGCCCGGCAAGGCTGAGGCCGAGCGCGCCTGCGACCGCGCCCATCGCCCAGCCTTCGCGCGGCAGGCGCGCAAGGCCGGCGCCGGCGAGCATGCCGCGAAGCGCTGCCGCCGGGTGCGCCGTGGGAGAGAACAACGACCCGAGGAAGATCAGGAAGCCGGTCAGCGGCGCCGGGATCAGATTGACCAGCCAATCGAGACCCGCCGCAGCCGTCCCGAATGCAGCATAGCGCGGCGTCGGATGGGCAAGAGAATCCGCCGCCGCGACGACGGTACGGTAGACGAACAGACCGGGAAGCCCGGCGATGGCGTACCAGAACACCGGCCCGACGAGCCCGTCGCACAGGCGCGTGGCGAACAGTTCGACCCAGCCGCGGGCAAGTCCGTGCGCATCGGCCGCGCCCGTCTCCGCCCCGGAAGCGCGGGCCAGCACCTTCCGCTCCTTGTCCAGCGCGGCCCGGACGAGCGCGCCCCGGATCGCGGCGCCCGCAACCAGCGGCCGCTGCAAGCCCACGCACATCGCAACGAGACAGGCTTCGAGCGCCCAGCTTTCCGGAAGGGTCCGGCAGAACGAGGCTCCCGCATAGCCGGCAACCGCCGCAACCGGAAGGAGGAACAGCAGCACGATCGCACCGCGGAAACGCCGGCTCCCGGGCGATCGTTTGGGGCGGTTCAGGCGGCGATCCGCGAACCGGGTCACGGCGCGCACCAGGATCGCAGGCGAATCGAAGATCTGGCTGAGACCGGGAAGCGCCCCCGCCAGCGCCTCGATGAAAAAGGCGGCGGCCAGGGTCGCGAATACGGCATCGCTGCCGAAAGCCCAGTCCGGAACGAACGGCATGATCCCGCCCGGCTTGTGAAAGACCGGGGAGCATTACCCCCTTATGGTGAACGAATTCCTAACGCTTGATGCCGCGGCGATCGAAGACGTTCAGGATCGTGCGCCGGTTGTTGGACTGTGCCCAGTCGCGGGCGGTACGGCCCGTGAAATCCGTCTCCCCGGCGCGGGCGCCGAAGTCGAGCAGCATCTGCACGGCCGCGGTTCGCCCCCCCGCCGCCGCGACCATCAACGGCGTGCCGCCGCGGCGGTTCTTGATGTTTACGTTCGCGCCGGCGTCCTTCAGGATCTCGATGACGCCGGTATGGTCCCCGGCCGCCGCATAGAACAGTGCGGAATTGCCGAGCTCGTCGACGGCATCGACGCTCGCCCGGAAGCGGATGAGAACATCCACGAGATCCTCGTAGCCCCGGGCCGCCGCGATGATCAGGGGCGTGCGCTGCTTGGCATCGACCACATCGGCGAAGTGCTTCCGGTTGAGCAGCGCCTCGGCGCCTTCAAGATCGTTGGAATTGACGGCTTCGATCAGCCGGTCGTTGTCTAGCAGGTTGATCTCCGCACGCACGGGAACGACCAGCGACAAGCCGGCGAGGGCAACCATCAACAGACCCGACAAACGATACTTCATGGCCGAAAGGTGCGTATAGCGGGCGGGTTCGTCAAGACCGGCGCTGGCCAAAACGGCGATCCCCGCCTATATCTGAAGGGACGACCGACTGGACGGAAAGTTCCGAATGCGACGGTTTCAATTCGCCCTCATCGCGGTGACGGGCATCGTCATCGCGGCGATCGCGGCATATGTACTTTATGGCGGCTCCGGCGGCACCCCGGGCGGTGCGCTGGTCGGCGGCCCGTTCGCGCTGACCGACCAGGACGGAAAGCAGCGCACCGACAAGGACTTTCGCGGCAAGTACATGCTGATTTATTTCGGCTACACCTATTGCCCCGACGTCTGCCCCACCGCGCTGCAGGTCATGACGCAGGCACTGGACAGCCTGCCGGCGGACGAGCAGAAACGCATCGCGCCGATCTTCGTCACGATCGACCCGGAGCGCGACACGGCGGCGCTTCTAAAATCGTATGTCGGGAACTTTCACCCCGCACTGGTCGGGCTCACCGGAACGGCAGACCAGATTCGCGACGTGGCGCGCCGCTACCGTATCTATTACGCCAAGGCGAAGGACGACGGCGGGTCGGCGGATTATCTGATGGATCACAGTTCGATCGTGTTCCTGATAGGCCCGGACGGCGCCTACGTCACGCATTTCACCCACGCGACGCCGCCCGACCGAATGGCGGAGGCCCTGCTCGCGCGGCTGGGGAGCTGACCGGTTGGCAGACGCCGAACCGTTCTGGGAGGCCAAGTCTCTCGACGAAATGACGCCCGAGGAATGGGAGTCGTTGTGCGACGGCTGCGCCAAATGCTGCCTGATCAAGCTGGAAGACGTGGACACCGGCGAACTCGCCTACACCGACGTTGCCTGCCGGCTGCTCGACCTCGACGAATGCAGCTGCACCGACTACGCGAAACGGTCGATACGCGTCCCCGACTGTCTGCAGGTGACGCCGGAGTTGGCGCGAACCGCAGACTGGCTGCCGTCGACCTGCGCCTACCGCCTGCTGGCGGAGGGCATGGAATTGTACTGGTGGCATCCGCTTGTGTCGGGCGAGCGCGAGACGGTGCACCGCGCGGGAATGTCGGTGCGCAACAGGGTTATCCACGAATCGCGGCGCATCGATCCGGAGGACCGGATCGTCGACTGGCCCGAATGACGCCGCAACGTCGGACGACACAGGAAGGATAGCGAGATGAGCGAAGTTTCCCCGATCGACGGCGGCGTGATGGCGGCCGTGCTGACCCCGATGAAGAGCGACCTTAGCCCCGATGCGGCGCTGTGGCTCGCCCACTGCCGGTCGCTTCTGGCGCAGGGTTGCACCGGACTCGCGGTCCTGGGCACGACCAGCGAAGCGAACTCTTTCACTGTCGCCGAACGGCTGTCGCTGCTCGACGCGATTGGCGAAAGCGACATAGACGCAGGGCTCGCGGTCCCGGGAGTCGGCTGCTGTGCGCTCCCCGACACGGTCGACCTGTGCCGCAAGTCGGTCGAGATCGGCGCCGCCGGCGTCCTGATGCTGCCGCCGTTCTACTACAAGCCGGTCACGGACGACGGCCTGTACGCGGCCTATTCCGAGATCATCCAGCGGGTGGGCGACGACCGGCTGAGGATCCTGCTCTATCACATCCCGCAGAATTCGGGCGTGCCGATCACGCTGGAGCTGATCGACAAGCTGACCGCCGCCTATCCCGATACGGTCGTCGGCATCAAGGATTCGGCCGGCGATTTCGCGAACATGAAGGCGATGGTCGAGCGCTTTCCGGGCTTCAAGGTGTTTTCCGGTTCGGACGCCTTTCTCCTCGACCTGCTCAGGATCGGCGGCGCCGGATCGATCACGGCCTGCAACAACGTCGCGGCACGCCAGTCGGCAAACGTCCTCGCCCACTGGCGGGATACCGATGCCGACGCCTGGCAGGCGGCGCTGGGTGCGATACGCGAAACCATCCAGAAATACCCGCTGGTCGAGGCGTTGAAGGAAATCATGGCACGCGCGACCGGCAACGACGCCTGGCTCACGCTGCGTCCGCCGCTCATGCCGCTCGACCCGGCGACGGGCGACGCGCTGTGGGCGGATCTCTCTGCGATCGGGTTCGAGGGCGACCTCGCCGCCTGAGCCTCGCTGTTTCGTTCGTGCCGGCCTCCGCCCGCTTCGCGGTCTCGGCCCCGTCCCGGTTGCCCGACGCCAGTATCGCCACGGGCGGCCGGAACCGAGGACGAAATGCCGCAAAAGCATGACGCCATGACGTAATCGGGATTGGAAAGCGCGCAGCTTGGCCGCAAGATGCGCCCGATGTCCCGCCCCGTCCTGATCGTCCTCATCTCCGCCCTGGTCATGCTGGGGCCGTTTACGAACAACATCGCCGTCCCGTCCCTTCCGGCGATCGCGGACGCCATGCAGGTCGATTTCGGCGCGGTACAGCTTGTCCTGAGCGTCTACATGGCGGGTTTCGCCGCCGGCCAGCTCTTCGTCGGGCCCATGTCGGACAAGTACGGGCGCAAGCCGGTCCTGATCGCCTCTCTGACGATCTACGTCGTCGCATCGGCGGCTTCGGCGATCGCGCCCGATCTCCACTTGCTGCTCGTCGCACGGCTGATCCAGGCTTTGGGCGTCAGCGCGACGCTGTCTATCGGCCGCGCCATCGTTCGCGACAGCTTCGAGCCGGGACGCATTGCCCAGATATACGCGTATGTCGGCACCGCCCTCGCCATCGGCCCGATCGCCGGGCCGATCTTCGGCGGCATCATCGAGGTTGCTGCGGGATGGCGCGCCGTGTTCGGTTTCGTCACCGCCTTCGGCGGCCTGATGCTGCTGGCGATCGCGTTTCTGCTGCGCGAAACCAACCGCAACCTCAACCCGGAGGCGATGCGGCCGGGCCGGCTGGTCGCCAATTACGCGTTCCTGCTGTCGAACCGCACATACATGGGCTACGTACTGTGCAACGCGATCTGCTACGGCGGCATCTTCGCCTATACCTCGTGTTCGGCCTATATCCTGATCGGCCTGCTGGGCGTCTCTCCGGATTTCTTCGGCGCGCTCTATGCGATCACCGTCGGCTCATACGGCGTCGGCACGCTGGTCGCGAGCCAGTTCACGGGCCGAGTGGGGCTCGACAGAATGATCGTCCTCGGCGGACTGATGATGACGATATCCGGCGAGGCGCTGATGCTGATGCCGCTGATCGGGTATTTCACGGTCTGGACGATCGTCATCCCGTTCGCGTGCTTCTGCTTCGGCACCGGATTTGTGTTCCCGAGCGGACAGGCGGGCGGCATAACACCGTATCCGCAGATGGCGGGCGCGGCGGCATCGATGCTCAGTTTTCTGCAGATGACGGTCGCTGCAATCCTCGGCGCGGTCACGGCGCGATTTCTCGACGGGACGATGATGCCGATGGCATGGACCGTCTTCCTCATGGGGCCGGCACTTCTGGTCTCGTTCTACCTGCTGGTGCTGCGGCAGCGGCGGTCGGCGGCGAAGGCCTGAAACGACCTCGCCGCGTCCTCAATCCCCCTTGTTGTAGTTCTCGTATTCGTCGCGAATACGGTCGCCGGGGGAACGGCCCTTGGCGGACCGGCCGGCCGGCGAAGGCGGGTCCAGACGCACCGGGGCGAGCGGACGGACCGGGCGGCCGACCGACGCGGACCGCATCACCTGGCCCCACAGCCGTGCCGGCAGGCTGCCGCCGGTCACGGCTTTCATCGGGGAACTGTCGTCGTTTCCGAGCCAGACTCCGGCGACCAGATCGCCCGTGTAGCCGACGAACCACGCGTCGCGCGAGTCCTGGCTCGTTCCGGTCTTCCCGGCGGCGGGGCGGCCGGGATCGGCCGCCTTGCCGGTCCCCCAGGCGACGACGGAGCGCAGGAGCTCGTTGACGGCAAGGACAGTGCCGGGTTCGACGACCTGCGGCGCGGCGCCGTCGGTACGCCGGTAAAGGACGTTCCCCCGACGGTCGGCGATCTCGACGATCGCATGCGGCCACACGGCGACGCCGCCGTTGGCGATCACGCCGTAGGCGGCGGTCAGTTCCATCAACGAAACCTCGCTTGCGCCGAGCGCGAGGCTGGGGTGCGATTGCAACGGCGACGTGATGCCGAGCCGTCGGGCCGCGTCGATCACCTTCTGGCGCCCGACGCGTTCGGAGACCTGGACCGCGACGGTATTGACGGAGCGCGCGACCGCCTCGCGCAGCGTAACGGTGCCGAGAAAATCGCCGCCATAGTTCCGCGGACTCCACTTGCCGACCTTGACGGGCCCGTCGACGAAGCGGGATTCGGGATCGAGGCCGTTCTCCATCGCGGCGAGATACACGAAGAGCTTGAAGGCGGAGCCGGGCTGGCGCAGGGCCTGGGTCGCGCGATTGAACTGGCTGTTGCCGTAGTCGCCGCCGCCGACAAGCGCACGCACGGCGCCGTCTGGCGACATCGCCACCAGCGCGCCCTGCGTAACCTTGCGGGCGGCGGCACCCGAGAGCGCAGCCCTCAACCGCTTGTCGGCATCCGCCTGGAGACGCGCATCCAGCGTCGTGCGGACGACCAGATCGACGCCCTGGCGGCCGACGAAACCGTTCACCTGCTCGAGCGCCCAGTCCGCAAAATAGCGGGACGACGGGTTGCCGCCTTGGTTGCCGGCGACGCGCAGTTTCTGGGCGCGGGCCCGTTTTGCGGTTTCGGCATCGAGGAAACCGGCGTCGACCATGGCGCCGAGGACGACGTGCGCCCGCGTCGTGGCAGCGTCCGCGTCGCGCAGCGGCGAATAGCGCGTCGGCGCCTTCAGGAGCCCGGCGATGACGGCGCTTTCGAGCAGCGACAACCGGCGGGCCGGTTTGCCGAAATAGCGCCGTGCCGCCGCGTCGACACCGTAGGTGCCCGAACCGAGATAGACCCGGTTCAGATAGAGCGCGAAGATCTGCTCCTTGGTGAAGTTCGCTTCGAGCCAGAAGGCAAGCAGCAGTTCCTGCACCTTGCGTCGCAGCGTGCGATCGGGCTTTAGGAAAATGTTCTTGGCGAGCTGTTGCGTCAGCGTGCTGCCGCCCTGGCGTACGCGACCGGCGCGAATGTTGGCCGCGGTCGCCCGCAGCAGCGCCCACGGATCGAAGCCGGAATGCTCGAAGAAACGCCGGTCTTCGGTCGCCACGATCGCCTGGACGAGATGGGGCGGAACGTCGGCGACGCGCACAGGATCGCCATACAGCTCTCCGTAGGACGCGAAGGGTCGGCCGTCCGCATCCAGCAGCGTGATTCCCGCCTTGCGGGTCGGTACGTCGAGATTTTCGATATCCGGAAGGTCGTAGGCGTACCAGGCGACGAGAACGCCAAGGGCCAGCGCCACCCATATCCCGCCGATGACGCTCCACCTAAGCGCGCGGACGACCAGCCGGCGGCCGCGCGGCGCATCCGGGCTTGCTGCGCCTTTCGCCGCCCTGCCGCTGCCGGACCCCGACCGGGTCCGGGCCTTAGGCGCGGACTTCGGTTTGGGATCGGGTTTGGGTTTGGGTTTGGGTTTCCGCTCAGCCATAACGCTATATGTAGTATGTTGAGAGTCGCATCAATCTCAATGAGCTTTGTGGCAATATCGTGGCCCGATGACCGTTACCGCCTCCTCCGAAATCGATGTCCGGCCGGCAACGCCGGACGATGCGGAAGCGATAGCCGAAATGGCGCGGGCTCTGAGCCTGTCCGACGGCGGCAAGCCGTCGCGCTTCTCGGCCGACGCGTTCCGTCGCGACGGGTTCGGCGACCGCGCCGCCTTCCGCGCGATGATTGCGCACGCGGGCGCCAGACCGGCGGGCTATGCCGTCTATTACTGGGGTTACGATACCGATAGCGCCACGCGAGGCGTCTATCTCGCCGATCTCTACGTCGCGGAAGACAGCCGCCGCCAGGGCGTCGGCCGCGCCCTGGTCCGCAGTGTCGCCGCGACGGCACAGAAAGACGGCGGACGCTGGATTTTCTGGTCGGTCCTCAAGCGCAACCGGGGGGCGCGCCGGTTCTACAAGCGGATCGCGCCCGAGCTTCGCGACGTGATCGTCTGTGCCGCTTTCGGCTCCAGCTTCGATCGCATCGCGCGGATGTAACGGTATTGCGGAAGGACGAGACCGACCGGTTAATCGCTCAGACGTCGAGATTGGTGACCTTCAGGGCGTTGTCCTGAATGAAATCGCGCCGCGGCTCGACGACATCGCCCATAAGCGTGGAGAAGACGTCTTCGGCCTGGTCGCCGTGCTCGATGCGGACGCGCAGTAGCGTGCGCGCATTGGGATCGAGGGTCGTCTCCCAAAGCTGCTCAGGATTCATCTCGCCGAGGCCCTTGTAGCGCTGGACGCTGATTCCCTTTCGGCCGATCGACAGGATGGTATCGATCAGCCCGACCGGGCCGGTGATGCGCTTCTCGAAATCCTTGACGGTGAGCATGGCGGGCCGGGCGTAGAGAAGCTGCAGGTCGGGCGCGATCTCGTCGAGGCGCCGCGCCTCGCTGGATCGCATCAGCGCGCCGTCGATGAC
The DNA here is from genome assembly GCA_038148075.1 of Alphaproteobacteria bacterium. Classification (GTDB taxonomy): domain Bacteria; phylum Pseudomonadota; class Alphaproteobacteria; order MPNO01; family UBA830; genus JAYQUR01. The sequence goes on from JAYQUR010000042.1 coordinate 15,384, forward strand.
CTGACGCTCGGTCACGCCGCGCCGCGTGCGGCTGAACGCAAGGCCGCCGCCTTCGACGATTTCCGCCGACCAGCCGCGATCGTTCTCATCGGCGAGCCCGTCGAGCCGACGCGCGAGCGCCTCGGCGACGAGCTGGGAC
>JAYQUR010000043.1:0-15430 GCA_038148075.1 Alphaproteobacteria bacterium
CGACCGATGTCGACGTGTTCTTCATGGAATACGACAGCGACCGGTCGGGTGGCCTGGAGCCGTTGCGCCTGCTGCCGAAAGGCAAGCAGCGGGTGCTTCCCGGCTTCATCACCACGAAAACGCCCGAACTCGAGCCCCTGGACGACATCAAGAAGAAGTTCGAGGAGGCGGCGAAATACGCCGATATCGACCAGCTCGGCATTGCGCCGCAATGCGGCTTCTCGTCGACCGAGCACGGTAACGACATCACCGTCGACGACCAACGGAAGAAGCTGGAACTGGTTGTTCGGGTGGCTGAGGAAATCTGGGGAACCGTTTGATCGGGAAGAGATTTTCAGCGTTTCCCAATCTTTAACCTCGTGGCGCTAGAATGGCGCCATGCGTACCCTGATTGCCATAGCTGTCCTGGCTGCCCTGCCGGTCTCGTCGCATGCGGCGAAGATCACGGTTACCAAGGAACAATGCCGCAATGTCGTTGCGCACACGCCGGACGCCTCGGTCGCGTACCAGCCCGGCGTGACGGCCGACGGCCGATCCGTCGCGCCCGCCAATCTCGATGGCGGGTTCACCGTCAAGGCGCCGGACTCGATCAGCATCGACATCCAGATCGATCCGTCGAAGCTGCCTGCCGGCGCGGGACGTTATCTGAGCGAATCGGCCGTCGGCAAGGTCGAATACAAGAACGGCCGGGTTTTCTATAACGGCCAGCCTGTGAGTTCCGGGAGCTCGCACGACGTGATCGAGGCCTGCAAGAAGCTCAGCAAGTAGGTACCGTCGATCGCGGCGTGGGACCCGGTTTCGACCGGGGCTGATTTTTAAACCTCCTTAATGTTCCTTTTTTGTTCTCAGTGAGGCCGAGTCGGCTCTAGACTGGTCGTCCGCCGCTCACGCCCCTCAGGACGAAAAGGAATTGCCGATGCCGCCCCAGGTTCCCGATACCCGTCGCGCCGCCTGCCACGACAATACGCTGCCGCAATGGGCGGTCGACAAGATGGCTCGCCGACGCGGACGGATGCACGCCTTCGAGACCTTCGTCCCTGCCGAGACCGCGCTGGTCGTGATCGATGCGACCGAGGGGTTTGTCCGGGGCACGCCCTGTGGTCTTTCCATCGTGGAACCGATCAACAGGCTGGCCGAGGCGCTCTGCACCGCCGGCGGCACGGTTGCCTGGGTCATGCCCGGGCCGATGATCGGTCGAGATCCGATCCTGCTCGCGCTTTGGGGCGAGGAGTCTTTCCGCCTGACCGCCGAAAGCACTTCGCCTGACAATTCCCAATCGGCGCTCGGCAGCGGCCTCGTGCAGGACAAGGATGATCTCGTGGTGTCGAAGCGGGCCTACAGCGCCTTCTTCCCCGGGCGTTGCGACCTTGCGGACAGGCTCCGGGCGCGCGGCATCGATACGGTGCTCATCGCGGGCGCGCTCACCAACATCTGCTGCGAAAGCTCGGCGCGCGACGCGGCGACGCTCGGCTTCCGGACGGTCATGGTCGCCGACGCCAATGCTGCACGGAGCGACGCAGAGCACCAGTCGGCGCTCTACAACGTGCTCCAGAACTTCGGCGACGTGCGAACCAGCGACGAACTGATCGGTACGCTTTCCGGCTGAACCGGACCGCGTTCACGCGCTTGCTCCACCTTGCGGCAATCCCTATGTTCGCCTCGCTGATTAGGAGGCGCCCCGAACCATGCGCATGTCGCGTTTTTTCCTGCCCACCCTCAAAGAGGATCCGTCCGAGGCGCAGATCGTCTCGCACCGGCTGATGTTGCGCGCCGGCATGATCCGCCAGTCGAGCGCGGGCATTTATTCGTGGCTGCCGTTGGGCCTCAAGGTGCTGCGCAAGGTGGAGCAGATCGTTCGCGAGGAGCAGGACGCGGCCGGCTGCCAGGAAGTCCTGATGCCGACGATCCAGCCCGCCGAGCTGTGGCGGGAGAGCGGGCGCTACGACGATTACGGCGCGGAGATGCTTCGTATCCGCGACCGGCACGACCGCGACATGCTCTACGGGCCGACCAACGAGGAAATGATCACCGAGATCGTCCGCGCCCATATCCGGAGCTACAAGGACCTGCCCAAGCTGCTCTACCACATCCAGTGGAAGTTCCGGGACGAGGTGCGCCCGCGCTTCGGCGTGATGCGTGGCCGCGAATTCCTGATGAAGGATTCGTATTCCTTCGATCTCGATTACGAAAGCGCGCGCCGGGCCTACAACAAGATGTTCGTCTGCTACCTGCGGACCTTTGCGCGCATGGGCCTCAAGGCGATCCCGATGGCCGCCGACACCGGGCCGATCGGCGGCGATCTGAGCCATGAGTTCATCATCCTTGCCGAGACCGGCGAGAGCGAGGTGTTCTGTCACAAGGACCTGCTCGAATTCGACGTGCTGGGGGAAGAGGTCGACTACGATGCGGACCTGCAGCCGGTCGTCGACCGCTGGACCGGACTCTATGCCGCGACCGACGAGAAGCACGATCCGGCCGAAGCCGAGAAGCTCGGCGACCGGCTCGTCAATGCACGCGGCATCGAGGTCGGCCATATCTTCTATTTCGGCACCAAGTACTCGAAGGCGATGAACGCCGTCGTCGCCGGGCCCGACGGGACGGATATCCATCCCGAGATGGGTTCCTACGGTATCGGCGTCTCGCGGCTCGTCGGCGGGCTGATCGAGGCGTTCCACGACGAGAACGGCATTCGCTGGCCGGCCTCGGTCGCGCCGTTCGGGGCTAGCATCGTGAACCTGAAGGCGGGCGACGCCGAGTGCGATGCAGCTGCCGAAGACCTGTATTCGAAGCTGCAGGCGGCCGGGCTCGACCCGCTTTACGACGACCGCGACGAGCGCGCAGGCGCGAAGTTCGCCGACATGGACCTGATCGGTCTGCCGTGGCAGATCGTCGTCGGCCCGCGGGGCCTCAAGAACGGCGTCGTCGAGTTCAAGAACCGGGCAACGGGCGAGCGCGAGGAGCTCTCGCCGGAAGCGGCGCTCAACAGGCTGACTGCATGATCTTCAACGCTTTCGAGCGCATGGTGGCGCTGCGCTACCTGCGCGCGCGGCGCGAGGAAGGCTTCGTTTCGGTCATTGCGGGTTTTTCGCTCGCCGGCATCGCGCTGGGCGTTGCCACGCTGATCATCGTCATGTCGGTGATAAACGGCTTCCGGGCCGAACTGACGCAGCGCATCCTGGGTCTCAACGGACACGTGGGCGTCATGGCGCAGGGCGCCGCCGATCTGACCGGCTTTGACGCGCTGGTCTCGCGTGCGAAGCGGGTTCCGGGCGTCGCCGGTGTGACGCCGGTCGTAGAGGGCCAGGTCCTGGTAATCGCAAACGGCGTTTCATCCGGCGCGGTGGTCCGGGCGCTCCGCCCCGAAGGCCTGCGCAATTTTCCGACGCTCTCCGGCAACCTGAGGGCGGGATCGCTCGACACGTTCGAACGCCGCGGCGGCATACTGATCGGGTCGCGGCTGGCGCAGAGATACGGTCTCGGGCCCGGCTCGACGCTCCGGCTGCTGGCGCCGCGCACGAACGGCGACGGGCTCGACATCGCACCCCAGTCGCGGACCTTCCGGGTCGCCGGGATATTCCACACGAGGATGTTCCAGTACGACGACGGCTACATCTTCATGCGGCTGCGCGACGGCCAGTCCTTTTTCGAGACCGGCGCGGACGCCGTCACGCAACTCGACGTCATGCTGGACGATCCCAACAGCGCGAGAGCTGCCGCGACCGCGCTTTCGGCGGCGCTGGGTGGGAGTTTGCGGTTCGTCCCCTGGCAGGAAACGCAGAAAAGCCTGCTCACTGCGCTCCGCGTCGAACGCGTGATGATGTTCCTGATCCTGACGCTGATGATCGTGATCGCGGCGTTCAATATTTTGACCGGTCTGATCATGCTCGTGAAGGAAAAGGGGCGCGGCATCGCCATATTGCGAACCTGCGGGGCGACGACGGGCTCCGTCATGCGGATATTCCTGTTTTCCGGCGCGCTGGTCGGCGCGGCGGGGACCGTCTCCGGGCTCGTGCTCGGCGTTGCGATTTCGGCGAACATGGAAACGATACAGGGTTGGGTCCGGGCGTCGGTGGGCGAGATTCCGTTCCTGACCGAGATGCCCGCGATCCTGCAGTCGGGCGACGTGATCCAGGTGATCGCGCTCGCGCTAGGCGTGTCGCTCGCGGCGACGCTGTTTCCCGCCTGGCGCGCCGCCAGGCTCGATCCGGTCGAGGCGCTTCGTTATGAGTGATCCGGCAGGCGGGCGGGGTCTCCGGCGGGGCGCCGATGTTTGACGCCACGATCCGCATGGTGGCGCTGCGCTATCTCGGCGCGCGGCGCGAAGAGGGGTTCGTCTCCGTCATCGCGGCATTCTCGCTGATCGGCATCGCGCTCGGCGTCGCCGTCCTGATCGTCGTGATGTCGGTGATGAACGGTTTCCAGGTCGATCTGCTCGGCCGCATTCTTGGTCTCAACGGCCATCTCAGCGTCACCGCGCTGGGCGGCGGCAACCTGCAGGGGTTCGATGCGTTGGCGCGCAGGTTCGCTGCCGTCGACGGCGTCGCCCGCGTCACGCCGATCGTCGAGAGACAGGGGCTGGTCTCGGCAAACGGAAGGTCTTCCGCCGTGGTCGTAAGGGGCATCCGCCGCGACGATCTGGCCGCACGGACGATCGTGTCCGGGAGCCTTGCCGGCGGTTCCCTCCAGGGCTTTACGGGCAAGAGCACCGTGATCGTCGGCAGCCGTCTTGCCGATCGCATGGGATTGAAGGCGGGCGACAGGATGCGCCTGATCTCGCCGCAACTCGTCCAGACGGCGTTCGGCTCGGTGCCGCGGATGATGACCTACCGCGTCGCCGCGACGTTCGAAGTGGGCATGTACGAGTACGACAACGGCTTCATCTACATGCCGCTCGAAGCCGCGCAGCTGTATTTTCGGACGGGCAGGGATGCGGTAACCAATCTCGAGATCATGGCACGGGACCCGGCGCGCGCGGGCAGCCTTGCGCCCGCGCTCGTATCGGCAGCCGGCACGCCGGTCCGCGTGTTCGACTGGCAGCGCCAGAACGAGAGCTTCTTCTACACGGTGCAGGTTCAGCGTAACGTACTGTTTCTCATCCTGGCGCTGATCATCCTGATCGCGGCGCTCAACATAATCTCCGGTCTGATCATGCTGGTGAAGGACAAGGGACGCGACGTCGCGATACTGCGAACCATGGGGGCAAACCGCGCCACGGTGCTGAAGATTTTCTTCCTGGCGGGTTCCGCGATCGGCATCGTCGGCAGCGCCGCGGGGCTGATCATCGGGGTCGTGTTCGCCGACAATATCGGCGCGATCCAGGGCTGGGTCGAAGCAGCGGCGGGTATCAGGGTGTTCGACCCCGAGATCTATTACCTCTCCACGCTGCCGTCCCGCATCGAGACCTGGGATGTGGTGAGCGTTCTGGCGTTGTCTCACGGCCTGTCGTTCCTGGCGACGCTGTACCCGGCGTGGCGCGCCGCGCGGCTCGATCCGGTGGAGGCGCTTCGCTATGAGTGAGGCCGCGCTGGCGCTCGATCGGATTGAGAGAACGTTCCGTCAGGCCGGGAAGGATCTTCACGTCCTGCGCGGCGCTTCGCTCTCGCTCATGCCGGGCGAGGTGGTTGCGCTGGTAGGACCGTCGGGTGCCGGCAAATCCACGTTCCTTCATATCGCGGGCCTGCTCGAACGGCCGGACGGCGGCGAGGTCACCGTGGCGGGCGAGGCGTGCAGCGGGCTCTCGGACGACCGACGGACGGCGCTGCGGCGGACGGCCATCGGTTTCGTCTACCAGTTCCATCACCTGCTGCCCGAATTCTCGGCGCTGGAGAATGTCGTCCTGCCGCAGATGATCGCCGGCAAATCGAAATCGGAAGCGCGTGCGCGTGCACGGGACCTTCTGGCGAGCGTCGGCCTCGCCGAGCGCGAAACCCACCGCCCGGCGCGGCTGTCGGGCGGCGAGCAGCAGCGCGTCGCCATCGCGCGCGCGCTCGCCAACGCGCCGCACGTGTTGATCGCCGACGAGCCGACGGGCAACCTCGATCAGGAAACCGCCGATCACGTGTTCGACATGCTGCTGGAGACCGCGCGGGCCTCCGGCGTCGCGGCGCTGGTCGCGACGCACAATCCCGATCTCGCCGCGCGCATGGACCGGACGATGGTACTGCGGAACGGCGTGCTCAAGGCGGCCTGACGCAGCGGATTGTCATCCCGGATTTATTCCGGGATCCAGAGGCCGTTCGTCCGAGAGACCGGACCCCGGGACAAGCCCGGGGTGACAGATGGAGGGTGAGGCCGACTGAAGCGCTCGGTTCATCCACAGAATTCGCTCCGGTTGCCGCAAAACGCCTCCCGATTCGTTCTACACTTGCCGGATGACCGATCCGGGTTTCATTCATCTGCGGGTCCATACCGCCTATTCGCTGTCCGAAGGCGCGATCAAGCTGCCGGCGCTGATCGGGCTGTGCAAGCAGCATGCCATGCCGGCGGTGGCGGTGACCGACACGAACAACCTGTTCGGCGCGCTCGAATTCTCGCTCGCTGCCGCAAGGGCGGGCGTCCAGCCGATCATAGGCTGTCAGCTGGACGTCGCGCGCGAGGGCGAGGCAGTGCGCCAGACGCCGAAGGGCGCGGCGAGCCGGCACGACCGCATCGTCGTGCTGTGCCAGAACGAGACCGGCTACGCCAACCTGATGGAAATCGTCTCGGATGCGTTCCTGACGACCGAGTACGGCGATACCCATACGACGCTCGAAAAGCTGGAAGCGCGCGCGGACGGGCTGATCTGCCTGTCGGGCGGGCTCGACGGGCCGCTGGCGCGGCTGCTCGCGGAAGGGCAGACCCCGGCCGCAGAGGCGATGTGCGACCGGCTGAAGGCGATGTTCCCCGGGCGCTTCTATATCGAGTTGCAGCGCCACGGCCTGCCGCGCGAGGCGCAGGTCGAGCCGGGGCTTCTCGCGCTCGCCTACGACAAGGACATTCCGCTCGTCGCCACCAACGACGCGTACTTCGCAACCGAGGAGATCTACGAGGCGCACGATGCGCTGCTGTGCATCGCCGAGGGCGCGTATATCGATCAGGACGAACGCCGCCATCTGACGAGGAACCACTATTTCCGCGACGCGGCGGCGATGCGCGAGCTGTTCGCCGACCTGCCGGAAGCGGTCGACAATACCGTCGTCGTGGCGAAGCGCTGCGCCTATATGCCGGGCGAGCGCGCGCCGATCCTGCCGCCGTTCGAGGTCGAGACCGGCAACAACGAGGAGGAAGAGCTTCGCATCATGGCCCGCGAGGGGCTGGAGAAGCGCCTCGAGGATCAGGTCTGGACCGCCGACATGGATGCGGCGGCGCGCGAAGAGGTCGCGAAGCCCTATCGCGAGCGGCTCGATTTCGAGCTCGACGTCATCATCCAGATGGGCTTCCCCGGCTACTTCCTGATCGTCGCGGATTTCATCCAGTGGTCGAAGGAACAGGGCATTCCGGTGGGGCCGGGCCGCGGCTCCGGCGCGGGCTCCGTCGTCGCGTGGGCGCTGACCATCACCGATCTCGACCCGCTGCGCTTCGGCCTCCTGTTCGAGCGCTTCCTCAATCCCGAGCGCGTCTCGATGCCGGACTTCGACATCGACTTCTGCCAGGACCGCCGCGACGAGGTGATCCATTACGTGCAGCAGAAGTACGGCCACGAGAAGGTCGCGCAGATCATCACCTTCGGAAAGCTGCAGGCCCGCGCGGTCCTCCGCGATGTCGGCCGCGTGCTCGGCATGCCCTACGGCCAGGTCGACAAGATCACCAAGCTGGTGCCGTTCAACCCCGCCAAGCCGCCGACGCTGCAGGAGGCCATCGACGGCGAGCCGGAACTGCGGCGCCTGCGCGACGGCGACGAGACGGTCGCCCAGCTGATCGACATGTCGCTGAAGCTCGAAGGGCTCTACCGGCATGCATCGACGCATGCGGCGGGCGTCATCATCGGCGACCGGCGCCTCGCGGAGCTGATCCCGCTCTATCAGGACCCGCGGTCCGACATGCCGGCGACGCAGTTCTCGATGAAGTACGCGGAAGCCGCCGGCCTCGTGAAGTTCGACTTCCTCGGCCTCAAGACGCTGACGGTGCTGGAACGCGCGGTTGAGCTGATCCGCAACCGCGACATCCCCATCGACCTCGCGCACCTGCCGCTCGACGACCGGCCGACCTTCGAGATGCTGGCGCGCGGCGAGACGGTCGGCGTGTTCCAGCTCGAAAGTTCGGGCATGCGCGACGTCCTCCGCCAGATGCGGCCCGATAAGTTCGAGGACATCATCGCGCTCGTCGCCCTCTACCGGCCGGGCCCGATGGACAACATCCCGCGCTACATCGCCTGCAAGCATGGCGAGGAGGAGCCCGACTACCTGCATCCCGATCTCCAGCCGATCCTCGAGGAGACGTTCGGCGTGATGATCTACCAGGAGCAGGTGATGCAGATCGCGCAGGTCCTGTCGGGCTATTCGCTCGGCGGCGCCGACCTGCTGCGCCGCGCCATGGGCAAGAAGATCAAGGCGGAGATGGACGCCCAGCGCGAGAATTTCGTCAACGGCGCGGTCGAACGCGGCGTCGACAAGGCGCAGGCAGCGCGCATCTTCGAACAGGTCGACAAGTTCGCGGGATACGGCTTCAACAAGTCCCACGCGGCCGCCTACGCGCTGGTCGCCTACCAGACGGCGTATCTCAAGGCGAACTATCCGGTCGAATTCATGGCCGCGTCCATGACGCTCGACCTCGGCAACACCGACAAGCTCACCGTTTTCCGCCAGGAACTCGACCGGCTCGGCGTCACGCTGCTGCCGCCGGACATCAACCGCTCCGGCGTCACCTTCACGGTCGAGAAGATCGTCAACGGCGAGGAGCATCTCTGCGTCCGCTACGCGCTGGCCGCGATCAAGAACGTCGGCCGCCAGGCGATGGCCGACGTGGTGCGGGAGCGGGAGCATAACGGCACCTTCGCGGACCTCGCGGATTTCGCGACGCGCCTCGGCTCGTCGGGCGCCAACAAGCGCCAGTTCGAGAGCCTCGTCAGGGCAGGGGCCTTCGACAGCATCGATCCCAACCGCAAGCGGCTCTACGAGGCCGCGGAAAGCGTCATGCGGCTCGCCAATGCGTCGGCGCAGGAGCGCGACAGCGGCCAGGAAAGCCTGTTCGGCGGCGGCGCCGAGGACGATACCGCACGCCTTCGGCTGCCCGACACGCTCGACTGGCCGGTGATGGACCGGCTGACCCACGAGTTCGAGGCCGTGGGCTCGTACCTGTCGGCCCATCCGCTCGATGCCTATGCCGGCCAGCTACGCCGATTGCGGGTGACCCCCGCCAACGAGATCACTTACCGCATGGCCGGCACCGCGCCCAACGTCGCCGGCGTCGTCATCAGCCGCCAGGAGCGCACGTCGGCCAAGGGCAACCGCTTCGCCTTCGTCCAGCTCTCCGACATGTCGGGCGTCTACGAGATCGTCGTGTTCTCGGAAATCCTCGCCACCTCGCGGGAGATGCTGGAAGCCGGCCAGCGCGTGCTGATCGCGGTCGACGTCCGCGCCGACGGCGAGGGCGTGCGCATGTCCGCCGCCGGTATCCGCGCGCTCGACGAGGTGCTAGCCAACGCCTCGACCGAACTCAAGATCGTCGTCGCCGATCCGATCGCCATCGACGGCGTGCGGCAGGCGCTCGAAGCGGGCGATCCCGGCAATTGCAAGGTCGCCCTCATCCTCGACGTCGGCGACCACCAGGAGGTCGAGGTGCGGCTTCCGCGGAAAGTCGCGTTGACGGGCAATTTCCGCGCGGCGGTGGAGCACATGCCGGGCGTGGCGGCGGTGCTGGATCCTTAAGTTCAGGCGCCTCGCCCGGTTTTTCGCGCCCCAAAGTCGAATTTGCGGTTTTCGATGATAGTCTCTCACCATTAAGCGGTATCCCCCCGGGCTTGTCCCGGGGGCCATCGGAAAGGCGGCCGCGGCGGCGCAATGGACTCCCGGATCAAGTCCGGGACAAGCTCTCGGCACAAGGCCGAGGGAGTAAATTTGTTTGCGAAGCGGGATGTTGGCGTCAGGCATTCATTAGAGTGCATGAGGTCGAATTTGGCGATTTCGTTGGGCTACCCCAATTGTCACCCTCGGGCTTGACCCGTGGGTCCACCGTGGTCGCAAAACCGCAGTACCATGGATCCTCGGCTCGAGGCCGAGGATGACACCTGATGTGGAGAAGGGGCGGCGCCTTTCGGGTGCATGGGGTCATTTTCGCGTTCGTGCCGTCATAGAGTGCATGGGGTTGAATTGCATGTTTCGGAATCGCAAGCGAACGCCCGCCCCCGAAAAGCCACTTTCCCCTTGCAAAACCGCCCTTTAGGGGGTACCTACCGCCCCGTTAATCCACACGCGGGGTTGCGGGCGGCGGCGTCATAGGCCGGTTGCTCGGTCCGGTGTCAGGCCGACAGGGCCAAGCCCTTGAAAATCCTGACCATTCCCGCGGAGGTCCAACCGGAGAAGGAAAACGATCATGGCGATGCCTGATTTCACCATGCGTCAGCTGCTGGAAGCTGGCGTTCATTTCGGCCACAACACGCGGCGCTGGAACCCGAAGATGGAGCCCTTCCTGTTCGGGGTCCGGAACGGCGTTCACATCATCGACCTGCAGCAGACCGTCCCGATGCTCCATGCGGCGCTCGCGGCCGTCCGCGAGGTCACGGCGCGCGGCGGACGCGTGCTTTTCGTCGGCACCAAGCGCCAGGCGTCGGAAATCGTCGCGAACGCGGCGGGCCGCTGCGGCCAGTACTACGTCAACCACCGCTGGCTCGGCGGCATGCTGACCAACTGGAAGACGATCACGGCCTCGATCAAGCGGCTGCGCGAGCTCGACGAGATGCTCGGCTCCACGGAAGTCTCCGAGGCGCTGACCAAGAAGGAGCTGCTGAACCTGACGCGCGAGCGCGAGAAGCTGGAGCGGTCGCTCGGCGGCATCAAGGAAATGGGCGGTCTGCCCGACATGCTGTTCGTCGTCGACACGAACAAGGAAGACATTGCGGTCGCCGAAGCGGTGAAGCTCAACATCCCGGTGGTCGCCGTGATCGACAGCAATTCCGACCCGGCCGGCATCACGTTCCCGGTCCCGGGCAACGACGACGCCATCCGCTCGATCTCGCTCTATTGCGAGCTGGTCTCGGCGGCGGTGCTCGACGGCCTGCAGCAGGAAGCGATCGCGTCCGGCACGGACATCGGCGAGGCGGAGGAGGCCCCGGCCGAGGATCTCGGCGCGGCCGAGGAAGTGTCGGCCGAAGCCCCTGTGGAGGTCGAGGTCCCGGCTGCCGAAGGCGGCGCGGAACAGCCGACAGCCTGAGCGGAAACGTCTGTTAAATCAATTGTTTGAATCTCGATCTTGAGAGGTTGAATTATGGCTGAGATTACAGCTGCATTGGTCAAGGAACTGCGCGAAACCTCCGGCGCGGGCATGATGGACTGCAAGAAGGCGCTGGTCGAAAACGACGGCGACCTCGACGCCGCGGTCGACTGGCTGCGGACCAAGGGCCTCGCCGCCGCCGCCAAGAAGGCGGGCCGCGTGGCCGCCGAAGGCCTCGTTGCGGTTGCGACCGACGGCGCCAAGGGCGCGATCGTCGAAATCAACTCGGAAACCGACTTCGTGGCGCGCAATCCCGACTTCCAGGGGTTCGTCGGCAAGGTCGCCGGCGTCGCGCTGCTGAGCGGCGGCGATGCCGAAGCGGTCGGCGCGGCGGAGATGGACGGCGGCAAGTCGGTCCAGGACACGCTGACGTCGCTGATCGGCACGATCGGCGAGAACATGACCTTCCGCCGCGCGGCGTCGCTCGCGGTCGGCGAGGGCGTGGTCGCGAGCTACGTGCACAGCGCCGCGGCGCCCGACATGGGCCGCATCGGCGTGCTGGTCGCGCTCGAGGGCACCGGCGACACGGCCAAGCTCGCCGATTTCGGCAAGCAGCTTGCAATGCACGTCGCGGCCGCCAATCCGCAGTGGGTCTCGCAGGACGAGGTCGACGGCGAGGCGCTGGAGCGCGAACGCACGGTTCTCGCCGAGCAGGCCAAGGCCTCCGGCAAGCCCGACGACATCGTCCAGAAGATGGTCGACGGCCGCATCCGCAAGTACTACGAGGAGGTCTGCCTTCTCGACCAGACCTTCGTGATCGACGGCGAATCCAAGGTTTCCAAGGCGGTCGAGGCGGCGGGCAAGGATGCCGGCGGCTCGGTCAAGGTGGCGGGTTTCGTCCGCTTCCAGCTCGGCGAAGGCGTCGAGAAGGAAGAATCGGACTTTGCCGCGGAGGTGGCGGCGGCGGCCGGCGGCTGAGCCGGGAGCCGCGCCATGGCGGAGAGCGGTCAAGAAGCCCGGTTCAAGCGAGTCCTTCTGAAGGTCTCGGGAGAGGCGCTGATGGGCGAGAAGTCCTTCGGCATCGACCCCAAGATGCTCGCCAGAATTGCTAATGAGATCAAGGCGGTAACGGATCTCGGCGTCCAGGTCTGCCTGGTCATCGGCGGCGGCAATATCTTCCGCGGCATCTCCGGCGCCGCACAGGGGCTGGAACGCGGCACGGCGGACTACATGGGCATGCTGGCGACGGTGATGAACGCGCTCGCGATGCAGGGCGCGCTCGAACGCGCCGGCGTCCATACCCGCGTCCAGTCCGCAATCCCGATGGCGACCATCTGCGAGCCGTACATCCGGCGCCGTGCGGTCCGCCACATGGAGAAGGGCCGGGTGGTGATCTTCGCCGCCGGGACCGGCAGCCCGTTTTTCACCACCGATACGGCGGCCGCGCTGCGGGCGACCGAGATGAACTGCGACGGCATCTTCAAGGGCACGCAGGTCGACGGCGTCTATTCGGCGGACCCCAAGACGACGCCGGACGCCGAACGCTACGACCGGCTGACATACATGGACGTGCTGTCGCGGGATCTCCGCGTGATGGATGCCTCGGCGATCTCGCTGGCGCGGGAAAACGGGATACCGATTCTGGTGTTTTCGTTACACAATCCCAACGGCTTCGCCGAGGTTGTAAAAGGCGCGGGAACCTTCACAATCATCACGGATGGGACGTGAATCCGTCTCGCGAGAACGGGGAAAAGTGAAATGGCCGATCCCGATATTGACGATATCCAGCGCCGCATGAACGGCGCATTCGAGGTTCTGAAGGACGAATTCGGCGGCTTGCGCACGGGACGCGCCTCGCCGGCGCTTCTGGAGCCGATCCAGGTCGACGCCTACGGCTCCAAGATGCCGATGAACCAGGTCGGCACGATCAGCGCGCCGGATCCCCGGATGCTGTCCGTCCAGGTCTGGGACAAGGGGCTTGTGTCGTCGGTCGAGAAGGCGATCCGGGAATCCGATCTCGGGCTCAACCCGCAGACCGAAGGCAACGTCGTCCGCGTGCCCGTGCCGCAGCTTTCCGAGGAACGGCGCGCCGAAATGGCCAAGGTTGCCGGCAAATATGCCGAGCAGGCCCGCGTCGCGGTCCGCAACGTCCGTCGCGACGGCATCGACATGCTGAAGAAGATGGAGAAGGACGGCGAGATTTCGCAGGACGAACAGCACGCTTGGGCCGACGAGATCCAGGAACTTACCGACAAGACGATCAAGGAAATCGACGCGGCGGTGAAGGTCAAAGAAGAAGAAATAATGCAGGTGTAGCCGCGTGTGAAGCCCGTTCCCGCCCAACCCGAAAGCAACGGCGCGCCGGTTCACGTCGCCATCATCATGGATGGCAACGGCCGGTGGGCGCAGGCGCGCGGTCTGCCGCGGATTGCCGGGCATCGCCAGGGTGCGGAGGCGGTGCGCCGCACCGTCAAGGCGGCGCGCGAAAGTGGCGTCCGGTATCTGACGTTGTACGGGTTCTCGCTGGAGAACTGGAAGCGGCCCGCGAAGGAGGTCGCAGACCTGATGGGGCTGCTCAGGCTCTATCTGCGCCAGGAAGTGGCGGAACTGCACCGCGAAGGCGTCCGCATCCGCTTTATCGGCGACTGCGCGCGGCTTGAACCGGAAATCGTATCGCTGATCGAGATGTCCGAGCAGAAGACGAAGGCCAACACCGTCATCGACCTGATCATCGCGCTGAGCTACGGCAGCCGGCAGGAAATCACGGGCGCGGCGCGGCAGCTTGCCGAGGACGCTGCGGCGGGGCGGATCGACCCCGCCGATATCGACGAACAGATGCTGAGCAACCGCCTTTTCACGGCCGATATTCCCGATCCGGACCTGATCGTCCGGACGAGCGGCGAGAAGCGGATCAGCAATTTCCTGCTTTGGCAGGCGGCCTACGCGGAACTGGTATTCCTGGACGTGCTGTGGCCCGATTTCTCGCGCGACGACCTGGCGCGCTGCATCGAGGAATTCGGCCGCCGCGAAAGGCGCTATGGCGCAACAACCAGCTGAGCTGCGCTTTCGCAACCTCGGACGTCGTCTGAAGACCGCCGCCTGTTTCCTGCCGCCGGTCGTCGCCGCAATCCATTTCGGTTTTCCCTGGTTCGACCTGATGGTCGGTTCAACGGCGGCGATAATGTTGTGGGAGTGGACGCGCATGTGCCGGCAGGGCGGATTCGGGCTCACGGGCTGGGCAGCGGAAGCAGCGTTGCTGGGCGGCGTCATGCTTCTCTATATCGTCGGCGCCGAAATTGCGGCGGCCTTCGTCGCGGCAGTCGCCGCCGGGATTGCCGTCTTCGGGCTTGCGAGGGGCGAGAATGCGGTCCTGCATATCGCCGTCGGCGTCGTGCTCGTAGGCCTCTTCTGTCTGGCGTTCCTGTGGCTTCGGGCGAACCCCGAAGATGGGCGGCTGACGGTCGCTTGGCTGGTCTTTGCGGTCTGGTTCACTGACACGGGCGCCTACGCTGCTGGCAAGACGTTTGGCGGGCCCAGGCTCGCGCCACGTATAAGCCCCAATAAGACCTGGGCGGGTCTCGCCGGCGGCATCGTCGCAGCGATCGTCTGGAGCTTGATTGCGCTCGGCTGGTACGACGGGCGCGCGCTGCTACCGGTCGTGTTTGCCGCGATCGCCACCGCGATCCTTGCACAGTCGGGCGACCTCTCCGTGTCCGTTTTCAAGCGGCGCTATGGCGTAAAGGATACGGGCGCGCTCTTACCGGGACATGGCGGCGTTCTCGACCGGCTCGACGGGATGCTGTTGACCGCCCCGGCCGCTGCGGTGTTGCTCTATCTGGCCGACAGGGACTTCGTCTGACATGCCCGAACCAGCCGCAACGCCGCATGCCGAACCGCGCCGGATTTCGATCCTCGGGTCTACCGGGTCAATTGGCACCAACACGATCGATCTCGTTGAACGCGCGCCCGACGCCTACAACGTCGAGGCGCTCACCGCGAATACCAATGTCGCGCTTCTCGCCGATCAGGCGAGACGGCTCGGCGCGCGTTTCGCGGCTGTCGGCGACGCGTCGTTTTACGCCGA
>JAYQUR010000044.1:0-15333 GCA_038148075.1 Alphaproteobacteria bacterium
CGATGCGCACCGCCTCGGTCACCGTCTCTCCGACCGAGCCGGCCCGCAGCGGCAGCGTCGCCTTGGTGATCGGCGCAAAGAGCTGGTGATGGTCGATATACATCTGGATGCGCCGGCCATGCTGGTCGACGTTGAGGTTGCAGGTGATCGCGATCATCGGCGACCGGTCGAGCCAGGCGTCGCCGACGCCGGTCGCGAGGTTCGTCGCGCCCGGTCCGAGTGTCGCGATGCAAAGCCCGGGCGCGCCGGTCATACGGCCCATGACGTCGGCCGCAAAACCGGCGGACCCTTCGTGCGCGGTGAGAACGAAAGGCAGCTCGTGCAGGCGCATCGCTTCCATCAGCGGCAGCACGTTGCCGCTCGGGATTCCGAAACCGTGCGTGGTTCCGGCCTTCTTGAGAATCTGGACGATAAGCTCGGCGTTGTTCATGGCGGTCCCTTCCCGGAAGCGCCGGGATAGCGCGTCCCCGAATGGCACGCAACTTTGCAGTACCGCGGCCCGGTTTTGCGCGTTGACACGACTCCGGCAGGTGCCCAGTTTTCCGCGATGATGCGCACGTTCCGCCTTTCCCACCTGATCGCAACGCTCGGCGTCCTCTGCGGGCTCGTCGTCTGGTTCCTGCCGCCGCCGGCAGGCGCGAACCCGCAGCTCATGCATGTCGCAGGCGTCGTGATCGTCGCGGTGTCGCTATGGGCGACATCGGCGGTGCCGGAATATTTCACGGCCATCATCTTCTTCTTCCTCGCGATGGTGTTCACCCAGATGGGCGCGCCGGTCGTCTTCTCTGGCTTCCACTCGGCCGCGGTATGGATGATCTTCGGCGGGCTGGTGCTGGGCGCGGCGGTTCAGGAGACCGGTTTCGGCAAACGTCTCGCCGGCGCGCTGCTGCGCATCTTCCCGCGCAGCTATTTCGGTATCCTGTGCGGATGCACGCTGGTCGGCGCGGTTCTGTGCCTGATCATTCCGTCGAACACCGGGCGCATTGTGATCATGATCCCGATCTTTCTCGCCCTGTGCGACCGCATCGGCTTCGGTCCCGGCAGTCCGGGCCGGGCCGGCATCGTGCTCGCGGCCGGCGCGGGCTCCGTCTATCCGAGCTTCGCCATCCTGCCCGCGGCGGTTCCGAACCTCGGCTGGCTCGGCGCCGTCGAGAGCATTCACAAGCTGAAGATCACCTACGGCGACTACCTGATCTACAACTTCCCGGTCATGGGAACGGTCGCCATCCTCGCTCTGCCCTTCATCATCTACAGGCTGTTCCCCGACGAGGCGGGCGAAGGCGCCGAGATTGAGCGGACGGAAGGCTCCGCGGCCCAGACGCGCCTGATCATCGTGCTGGTCGCGGCCCTCGGGCTCTGGCTGTCGGATTTCGCGCACGGCATCTCGCCCGCCTGGATCGCGCTCGGCGCATCGGTGCTGTGCCTGATGCCGCGGACGGGCGTCGTGGCGACGAACATCATCGTCGGCAAGGTGTCGTACGCGCCGTGGTTCTTCGTCGCCGGCGTCGTCGGCATGGGCGCGGTCGTCGCCAAGGCGGGGCTGGGCACCTATCTCAGCGCGTTCCTGTTCGACATCGTGCCGTTGCACCCGGGCGAGGACCTTCTGAATTTCTTCAAGGTCGGTGCGGTCGGCATGGCGATGGGGCTCGCCACAACCGTCCCCGGCCAGCCCGCGATCATGACGACGCTCGCCGCCGACATCGCGGCGACGACCGGATGGCCGCTCAAATCGGTGCTGATGACGCAACCGATCAGCTGGTCGATGGCGCCGTTCGCCTACGAGCTTCCGCCGCTGATCCTCGCCGCCAATATGGGCGGCGTCTCGATGCGCCGCCTGGCGCGGTTGCTTCTCGCAATGGCGGCGCTGACCTGGGTCGCGATGATGCCTCTCCAGTATCTCTGGTGGCAGGCGCTGGGATATTTCGGGTAGCTTTTTTGCGAATCGGCACCGGCCCGCAAGACAACGACTAGCCCGCGTCGGGCCTCTTCGGCGGCGGCGCCGGACGCGGCGGCGCGTGGAAGACCTGTTCGGTCTTCGCATCGTTTTTCGCGAACGGCGTTTTCATCCGCACCTCGGACTGGCGCTGTGCTGCCCGCCGTTCGGCGTCACGCAGCTGGCGCGCCATTTCCATGCTCCACGGCAGCTTGTAGGCCCTCGGCTCAGGCTCCTCGTCGAAGACGAGCCAGAGATAGATCGCCTCGTTTTCCCGCAGCTGGCTCGCTGCGACCTTCACCGTGGTCGCGTGCGTCCTGACCCATTCGAGCGACGCCGGCTTCGGCCGGCTCATCAGTTCGATCAACGCGCCGTAGCCGACCACCGTCAGCAGCGCGAACAACGCAACGGCGCCTGTCCGGGTCCCGACGGAGGCGCCGCCCCGCACGGCGATCAGCGTCAGCCCGGCAGACAGGGCGACGATCGCGGCAAACAGGGCGAAAAGCGGATCGATATCGCCCATATGTCAGCCCTTCGCGTTGCGGTTGGACCGCAGCGCGATCGGGACGTTGTGAATGCTGCCCGGCACGAGGTCGCCGTCCTCGTCGAGCTTGAAACGGATGACGGTAATTTCGTGACCGATTTCGAGGAGCCGCACCTTTCGAAACCCGAGCCGCTGGATGCTCGCGCTCGAGAGCTTCTTGATACCGACATACACCTCGGCGTCGACAGGATAACGGTGGGACTTGTTCGTATAGAGGTGCAGGTTCACCACATATTCGCCGGCGGGCCGGCCGCGGCTGTAGGCAACCTCGTAGTTCAGCTTGCCCGGATCGTTGATGTGCCCGAGATCGTCGCGCAGCAGGTTGAAGCTCTTCCCGCCCTTGTTGGAATAGCCGACGGGATGGTCGCCCGGCGCACGCACCCAGAGATCTACATCGGCGTCTACGTCGTCCGGCCACCGCAGCTCGACGACCACGTTTCCGGGGGCATCGATATCCTGCGCCGCTTCGACCGGCGGATTCAGATGGGGAAGCAGCAGCACGACCAGGGTGACGAACCCCAGAAGCGCCAGCATGATCACATCGCGAAAGACGGTCCCGTCGTCGTCCGGTTCGAGCGGCTCAAATCCGTTCATGCCGCTCGCCCCGCTCGACCAGCCCGGCGACGAGCCGCGAGGTCGCGCCCGCAAGCAACCGGTGATTGACCATCAGCCAGAGATTGAGCGCAGCGCCGGCCAGCGTGGTGTACAGCGCGACCGACATGCCGGACAGCAGGGTCGATACCATGGGCGAGATCGCCTTTACGTCGCTGACCGCGTCGGGGTTCACGCCCGACAGCGCGATGATGAATCCGATCACGGTGCCGATAAGACCGAGCAGTACGAGGCTGTTTGCGACCTGACGGACGACGGTGATCCAGTTTCCGAGCCGGAGCTGGAGCGCCGAGGCGAGGAGCGTTCTCGCCCCTGAGTCCTGGCCGTTCACCGCCTCCAGATAATCCGCGGCCCAGGTTCCCGCCGGCGGGGTCTCCATACCGGCGGCACCGGTTTCCCGACCGACGCGGACCAGTCGCGCACCGCACAGCACGAGACCGGCCGCAAAGACCGCGATGATCGCGAGGGTCAGCCCGGTCCGGTCGCCTGTAAGCACCGGGTCGAGCCAGCCGCGGCTATACAACCCGGCCGCGATTGCGGCGCCGGCGAGGTTCACGACGAAAAATTTGAGGAGGGGCGTGTGCGCATCGTCGACGCGCATGCTTCGGGCGTTTTGCTTCGGGACCGTGTCCGGGCCGACTCCGGCGTCGAACCGCCGTTTGACGTCGGCCTCCAGGTCCTCGAGTGAGATCGATCCGGCGTATTTCATCACGGCCGTCATGCGCGCACTCCGAGGCCGAAATGGCCATCCGTTAACCTTAGGGAGTGGAGGTTAATTGCGCGTTAACGTTAAGCGCCGTCGCCCACGGAATCTCTCGCGCCGATGCAGAAATCGAGAGCCGCCCGGACGTCGTGAACCTGGAACGGTTTGCCCAGCGTCTTTATGCGGATTTTAGCGCTGCAGCCGATACGTTCGGCGACGGTCGTGAACAACGGGTCGCCGCCGCTGAGCACGATGACGTTTGCTCTGCATTCCTGCCGCGACAGCCACCGCATGATCTCGATACCGTCTATGTCCGGCATGTGAATGTCGACGCACAGGATATCGGGATCGAATTCGGCAAACCGGTCGAAAAATTTCGATGAATCGGAGAGTTGAGACACCTCGAATCCCGCGTCCGACGCAATTTCTCCGATCAATGCCGTTACGCCGGGATCGTCGTCGACGACCAGCAATCGATGCTCAGAAGGCATCGGCGCCCACCTCTGCTGATAAAATCTTAAGTTGAAATAAATTGACTCTATTCGGAGAGGATTTTCAATCTCTACTATATTTAGGTTTGTATCGGTGTGTTGCCGCAAGGCCGGGACTCACGCATACTATCGTTCGCCAAGCGTTCGGAACCTTAAATGAACGAAGATGGACGTCGGATCCTGATCGTCGATGACGATCCTGGCTTCTCATCGATGATAGCCGAGTATCTACGCGACCGCGGCCACATCGCCGTGACCGCAGCGGACGGCGACGAAATGCGCGCGGCAATGGAGCAGGACGACATCGATCTGGTCCTTCTCGACCTGGTACTACCGCGCGAGGACGGCGTTGCGCTGACGCAGTACATCCGCTCGAACTCCAACGTCGGGATCATTATCCTGATCGGCAAGGGCGATATGGCCGACCGCGTTCTGACGCTCGAACTCGGCGCCGACGACTATCTTCAGAAGCCCTTCGAGCTCCGCGAACTCTCGGCGCGCATCAACAGCCTGTCGCGCCGGCTTGCGGCGGACGACGGGAGCGGTGCCGCGCCACCCACCTCAGGCGCGTTCGCCGGCTGGAAGATCGACTTCGTCCACCGCCAGCTCATCGATCCCGACGGCAACCCCGTCTCTCTGACGACAAGCGAATACGCGTTGCTCGAGACTTTCGTGAAGAACGCCAACCGCCAGATGACCCGTGCGGAACTCGTCAAGGCGGTGCGGGGACGCGAGATGAAAGGCTACGACCGCACCATCGACATTCACGTCTCACGGCTGCGCAAGAAAATCGAGCCGCCGGCGGACGCGCCGCGATTCATCCAGACGGTACACGGCGGCGGCTACATGTTCTGCGAACCGGTCAAGCTCGAAACACGCGCCTGATCTCCGGCGCGCGAACGGCCGAACTCGACGGACAATATAAAAAGGGCCGGTCCCGCAGGACCGGCCCTTTTCCGTCAATGTCCCGCCGCGATCAGCGGACGATGGCGATCTCGACGCGCCGGTTAAGGCCCTCGCGAACGCCGTCATCCGTCGCCTTCGCCGGATCGCGTTCGCCGGAAACGACCTTGCTGATGCTGCCGGTAACGCCCTGCGCCTTCAGTTCGGCGATGACCGCGTTTGCGCGGCGGTCCGAAAGCTTCTTGTTGTAATCGTCGGTCCCGGAGCGGTCGGTGTGGCCAAGAACGAAAACCGCCTTGCTGCCGCTTTTGATCGACTTCGCAGCCTTCGCGATGATCGACTTCGAAACGGGCGTGAGCACCGCGCTGTTATAGGCAAAGTAGACCATGTGGCTTTCCTTCGACGGGATGACCGGCTTGGCTGCCGGCGCCGCCGCGGCCATCGGCTTCATGCCCGCGCGCAGTTCGGCCATCGCCGCGTTGAAACCGATCTGGCAGCGAGAGATATCGATGAGCTGGAAGTCCTCTTCGGCTTCCTGAATCCAGCAATCGAACATCGTCTGCGCCTCGGCGAGCTTCTCCGGCATCTTGTTCCGCGTGTCGTTGGAGCGCATGCCCACCAGATCGCGCCAGCCTGCCTCGAGGTCTGCAATATATTTCGCCGGAATTTTCCGATCGATGACCCGGTCCGGCCGGACGTTTTCGCCCGCCGCCGCGCGCTGGGCCTTGGCCGCATAGTGATCGGCGTCGGCGATGTCGTATTCGGCGAGCTCTTCCTTCGCGAGCTGCGTGTAGCCGGCCTGCAGCGCCTTGTCGAATGCGGTCCCCTTACCCTGCATCGATTCGAGCATCGCAATGTCGGGTCCGGAGCAGGCTGCAGCGAGAGCGCCGACAGCCGTCAGAACGATAAGATTGCGGAAGATACGCATGACAGATTTCCTTCCCTTTGATCCCTCATGATCTTTGTTTTCCCGACGGCCCGCCCGCCAGGACCGCCGCATTCGACGGCGTCACGACCTGTAATAAGGCCCGCGTTTCGATAGCTCAATCTTTTCCTGTCCCGGAACCGCCCGAATTGTGCTCCGGCGTCTCGATCCTGCCCGTCGCGCTCAGCAGGATCGCGATCGGGCGGGTCTGCGGAAACTCCGCCAGGACGATCATCATCACGACGGTGATCGGCACGCACAGGAACATCCCCGTCACGCCCCAGATCGAGCCCCACACCGCCAGCGAAACGATCACGACAAGCGGCGACAGATTGAGCGACTTTCCCATCATCCGCGGCTCGAGAACGTTGCCGAAAACGAACTGCGTCAGCCCGAGACCGATGGTTACGACGAGAAACGGGCCGGCGGTGGCGAACTGCACCAGCGTCAGAAGGGCCGGGAAGACCACGCCGATCAGCGAGCCGATGGTCGGGATGTAGTTGAGCAGGAATATGAGAAAAGCCCAGAAGCCGGCGAAGTCGACGCCCACGACGACGAGGATTATCCAGCTCACGACCCCTGTTGCGACGCTCAGGATCGTCTTGACGGCGACGTAGGCCTGGGTCCGGCGCTGGATATCGTCGAGGATTGCGATGACCTCGCGCTCGCGCTGGCGGTCGGTGAAGATGGCGCGGATCTTCGGCCGGAACGTCCGTTGCTCGATCAGCAGGAACAGGACGTAGATGATGATCAGGCCCGTATTCCCCGCGACATCGGCGGCCGCCCCCGCGACGCCCCGAATGAAGGAACGGACATCGAACTGTTCCGTCAGTTGCTGCAGGCTCGGCACCTTGTCCATGCCGACGAGCGCCATCGCGCTCTCGAGGAACTTCTCCACGTTGGCCTGATAGTTTGGCGCCGCCGCGCTGACCGCCGCAATGTTTCCGCTGATGAGCTGAACGATCAGCGCTATGCCGACGACGATCGCCACGATCGACAGCGTCATCGAGACCCAGCCCTTGGCGCCCGTCCGCTGCTCGACCGTTCTTTTGAGCGCGTTGATCAGGTACCAGATCATCACGGCGATCGCGAACGGGATCAGCAGCGACCTGCCTTCCACGAGCAGGTAAACCGTCAGGGCCGCGATTCCGAACGTCAGTCCGAATGCAGCGAGGCGCGTTGGCATGGCAGGCTCTCCGGCACGCGATCAAAGTCAATTCGTAGCAGAATTCGCCGAATCCCGCGCCTCGGCCATCCGGCCGCGTGTCGGCCGGGAAAGAAGGATCCCCTCCGAAATATGTCGGAATATTTTACGGATTCGCCATGGCGCTGGTGGGCAGGTCTGCTATTCCATTGATATATATGAATATTAACTCATGGCATGCAACTTGCATAAATCAAAGGTGTAGGGAAAACGTTCCGCAAGTCGTTTTGGGGTAGAGATCATGAAATTCCGGTTTTTGAGCGTCGTAGCGCTTTCGGCTCTGATCACGACGGGCGCAACCGCAACGCCTTTCGATTTCATCCGGATCGGCGATGTCGACGGCTTCGGCTTCACCTCGACGGCCGGTCTCAAGGCTGCAAACGGTGCAAATGCCGATACCAACGGCAACGGCATCCTGCAGCAGACCGAATTCCTGCCCAGCCTCAACGGCAACAGCACGGTCGCAACCGGCAGCGGCGACGATTTCGACAACCGCTCCGCGGCGGAATCCGCCGGCACCGCGCCCGTCAGCGGCAACGGCTTCGCGGACAACGGCTCGAGCGGCGTCGACTGGACCGATTTCTCGCTCTCGACGTCCGCGCCTGACGCCTGGTTTCCCGACGGAAGCGCGAACCGCCCCAACGAACCGGTCTTTATCTTCAACTTCTCCGTCGCGGTCGGCGACATCGACCCGGGTACGGCACAGTTGTTCTTCAACCTCGTCTTCGGCGACTACGACGTGACGTCGGCCGACATCGACCTCACCTTCGCGAGCGCTGCCGGCCGCACCGTCGGCCTGACGACGCAGGGGGGTGGCCAGGACGGCCTGATCCAGGCCGCGACGACGACGCTGAGCTTCGCCGAAGTCTTCACCTTCGACGCGCTGAACAACGAATATGACGGTTTTCTGCAGGTGCAGTTCGACGCCCCGAACGAGCCCTATACAGCCTTCGACTTCGTGGAACTGTCGCTTGACGAGATCGAGTTCAATGCGCTGCCCGAGCCCGGCATGCTCGCGATCATGGGTCTGGCGCTCGCCGCTCTCGGCCTGAGCCGGCGCCGCACCGCCTGATACTCGATTACCGGTCGCGGTCGGAGTTGCCGCGGCCGGAATTCGAATTCCCCCTGCCGGAACTTCCTCTGCCAGAGCCGCTGCCGCGGTAGCTCACCCGGCTCGAGCCGTCGCGCGAGGAACGGCTGCCGCCATGCGACCGCGACGACCCGCTGCGCCTGTCGTCATCGTCCCTGTCCCGATTGTACGTCCGTCCCTTTTCCCGGCTGTAATATCCCCGGTCACGGTCGCGGTCGCGGTCATGATCGCGGCCTCGGTCGCCGTACCTGTCGCGATCGCGGTACCGGTAGTCCCTGTCCCGGTCGCGACCGTAGTTGTCGCTCGAGTATCCGTAGGCATAGCGGTTTCCGTTTTTGCGCTTCCAGTCCTCCCACGCGCTGTCCCGGTCCTCGCGTCCGCTGCCCTTGCACCACGGGTTGCCCTTTCCCTTGCCCTTTCCGGTACAGGACGGCTGCACCGCATTGGCCTGCCGATCGAGACGCAGCACGGTCGGCGCGGCATAGGCGACGGTCGCCGCGAGACCGAGCCTCGCCAGCGCCTCACGGCGTCCCAAGCCGATTTTGCCTTTCCTTTCAGTGCTCATCGGTCCTTCCTCAACATCCGTTAAGGATGGCGGAAGGACCTGAAGGAGCCTTTAAGCGAGAGGGTTAAGCGGTCGTTAAGTTTTGCGGGCGTCTACGGGAGACCTGCGAAACGGAATGCCGTGGCCGGTCTTGCGCTCAACCCGCGCTGACGCGCAGGCCTCTGGCCTCCAGACGTGGCAGCACTTCGTCAACGAGGATCGGCAGATCTTCGAGATAATTGGGCAGGCCGACGGCGACCGCATCGGCGCCCGCTTCGGATATCCGGGCGAGCTGGTCCGCGACGCTGTCCGGGTCGCCGACGACCGGCGTCGCCCCGTTCGCGGTCGCCGCACGGAGATAGAAACTCCGACGCTGCTCTTCGGAGATCTCGTCGCTGTCGATACCGCGTTCCCGCATCATAATCCGGCAGGCCTCGGTATCGGCATGCTCGACAGCGTAATAGTGGTGGTACTCCTCGGCTTCCTTCTGCGTCGGCCGGCAGACGATGCCGATATTCGTGAACACGCCCACGTCGCGGCCAATCTTCTCGCCTTCGGCGCGCAACGACGCGCAGTCCTCGCGGAAGCGATCGAAATCGTAGAAGGTGTGGAACAGCATGTCGGCATTCTTCACCGCGTATTCGCGGCCCCTGCCCGATGTCCCGGCACAGGCCACCATCGGGCGGACGCCGCTGACGGGTTTCGGGTTCAGAACGGTACCGCGCGTGCGGAAGAATTCGCCGTCGAAGTCGAACGGCTCGTCGGCCGTCCAGATGCGGCTGACCAGATCGATCCACTCCTGGCCGAGATCGTAGCGCCGCTCATGGTCGCCGAGATCGACGCCGAGCATGTCGAACTCCTTCTGGTACCAGCCGCAGACGATATTGAGCCCGAACCGGCCGCCGCCGATATGATCCGCGGTCACCATCTGCTTCGCCACGACGGCCGGCGCGAACGCGGTGACGTGGACGGTGCCGAACGCCATGATCCGCTTCGTTGCGGCCAGGATGCCGCAGGCCCAGGTGATCGTCTCGAAATTGGATCCGTTGTGGTTGGTCTCGCCGCCGTAACCGATCCAGCGGCCGAGCGGCAGCATGAAATCGAGCCCCGCGGCGTCGGCGCGCACGCCGAGTTCGCGGCAGTTTTCCCACGTCGCCTTCCAGCGCTCGGGAAAAGTCGAGCAGGCAAGCCCGCCATCGCAATTGGAGCCGAACAAGCCGATGCTCAGCTTGTTGCGGCCGAATTTCCGAACCGGTTCCATACCTGACTATTGCGGGACTTCCGCCGGGCATCAAGTCGCCAAATGTCGCATGGCGCGGAACGTTTCGGATGGCCTGCCGGCCCCGGATTTGCTTCAGTGCGACCTGAGCCAATACGGGAGGGAACGAGATGGCCAAAAAACTGAGACATATCGCGCTGAGCGTGAAGGATCTTCAGGAAAGCGCGAAGTTCTACGAGGAAGCGTTCGGCATGGAGCGCGTCCGCGAATCGAAGGTCGCGGTGATGCTGTCGGACGGCGTCGTCTCGCTCGCGCTTCTCGATCTAAAGGCGAACGACAATGCGCCGGACGAGCGCGGCCCGGACTATATCGGCCTCCATCACATGGGCTTCATGGTCGACAGCGTGCCGGAAGCGAGCGCCGAGGTGGAAGCCGCCGGCGGCACCTATCACGGCCAGATCAAGAATATCGGCCAGGGCCCGGAGTTCGAGCGCAAGTATCGCGATCCGAACGGCGTCGTCGTCGACGTCTCGTCGAAGGAGCACGCGGACATTTCGTGGCGCGTGCCGACGGACTGACGATCTGAATACGGGAATCGAAAACGGCGCCCCGAGAGGCGCCGTTTTTTATTGTGCGTCTTTCTTGCCGATCAGACCGACTTGCGCCGCCGTGCCCACGCCAGACCGAGCAGGCCGAGGCCGAAGACGGTCATCGCGCCGGGTTCCGGAACCTGCGTGCCGCCGCCGGGCGTGCCGCCGCCGGGGTTCTCGGTGCCGAGGCCTTCGATATAGACCGTGCTGTCGAGCTGAGAGTCGCCCGAATCCTCGATGATGAAGGTCAGGGTGTTACCCGTCGAACCGGGGGTTACCAGCCCCTGGAACAGCATGATCGGATCGCCGGAACCGGACGTCGGGTCGAGGATGCCGTCGAGCTCGGTGCCGCCGATGAAAGCCATGTTCGGATGGTCGATATTGACCGGATCGCCTGCGAACGTCGCGATGTTCGTGCCGTTCAGGTAGATGCCGAAAGCATCGATGAACGAGGAGCCGACGAATTCGGCGTATTCGTCGGAGCCGAACACGACGTTGAAGAAGATGTTGGAGACGTCGCCGGCGACGTCGAAGGTCAGGTCGAGCTGGGTGACGTCGTAGTGATCGAGGCCCCCGCCGGTGATCGGGTCGAGGAGCGCCTCCTGTCCGGCAGATACCGGCGAGGCATTGACGCCGCCGAAGTTCGTCGTGTTGCCGCTGGAACCGTTCGCGCCGTCTCCGTAGTCGGTGACGTTGCCGCTCGACAGGATGATGCCGGAGCCGATGCCGTAGGTGCCGGAGCCGTTGGTGTAGGTGCCGGACGAAACGGCGCCACCGTCGGTGTGGCCGCTCAGCGTCACGCTCGTCACCGTGAGACCGGTTCCGCCGCCCAGAAGCGCATTCAGGAGGTTGGTGGTGTTGGTGTCGGCCGTCACCGTGATGGCCGAAGCCTGCGTCGCTGCGAGCGCCATGGGGGCCGCGATCGCGGCGACCAGTGCTGCCTGTTTGAATGTCCGGAACGTCATGGCCTTACCCGTTTCCTTGAAAATTCAGCATCCGTATGTTTTTACATGCAAAAATCGTGCCCGATTTCGAATTTGATTATTTTCAATGGGTTACCGGAGGTCTGATCCGGCTGCCAAAAAAAGTTGTCAAAAATCCCGACACTAAACGGCCGGAACCTCCGACATCGTCCCTTAGCCGCGCCGCATCAGATAGAGATTGCTGCCGACGATCAGCGCCGCGCCGGCGACCGACCACCAGGACGGAATCTCGGCGAACAGCAGGATGCCGAAGATCGCCGAATAGACGATCCGCATGTAGTCGAACGGCACCGTGACCGTCGCTTCGCCCAGCGTAAAACCGTGCGTGATGCAGGACTGCCCGGCGATCCCGAGCGCGCCGACAAGCACCAGCATCCAGGCCTCTGCCCAGGTCGGGGTGAGCCAGAACCAGGCGGCCGGCAAGGCGGAGAATAGCGTGGTGTAGAACGCATAGTAGAACACGATCCGCCGCGTCGGCTCGGTGCTGGACAGCTTCTTGATGCAGATTACGACGAGGCCGCCGAACAGCGCCCCGGCGGCGGCGACGATGCCGTCGGGATCGAACCCGCCGCCGAACGGGCGCAGCATGACCAGGATGCCGGCGAACCCGACGATGGTCACCGAAATGCGCCGGAGACCCGCGACTTCGCCGAGAAACAGAAACGCCAGCAGGATCATGAACAGCGGGCGCGAGAACTGGAGCGCCATCGCGTCGGCGAGCACCATGTGGGTGATCGCATAGAAGAAACAGTAGTTGCCGCAGGCACCCCAGAAACCCCGCATCAGATGCATGCCGGGACGCCGGGTCCGGATAACGTCGATGCCGTCCTTGGCGATCAGAAAAGGCGCGAACAGCAGAAACCCGATGGCCGCGCGGCAGAACATCAGTTCGGCGGAGTGCAGGCGCTGCCCGAGAATCTTCACGAACACCGCCATCACCGTCAGCAGGATCGCACCTGCCGAGACGAACAGTACCGCGCGCAGGTTTGGCGGCAGCAGGCCCCAGCGGCCCTGCATCCGGCCGATCCAGCCCTCAGCGTTCAACGGCGGAGATCTTGTGACGTTGCAGCTCGCGGCCGAGCTGGCCGGTCATCGCAAGCGAGAACATGCGGAAATCGCCCATCAGCGACCAGACCGGATGGCGGAACGTCGCCGGCCGGTTGCGCTCTATCGCGAAGTGGCCGACCCAGGCAAAGCCGTAACCGGCGACGACCGCACACAGAAGGAACCACAAATTCCCGCTGATCGAGAGCAGTATCAGAAACGCGAGCGCCGTTGCCGTCCTGATGACATGCAGCGCCCGGGAGCCGGAAGACGCATGTTCGGAGAGATAGTACGGCCAGAAGTCGCGAAAGGACTCGATATCGGTCTTGTCGGGCATGCGCGGAGGATAAGCCGATCCGCCCGCTATTTCCATTGATCCGACAGGGCGTCTCCCCTAATTCCTCCCCATGTCGCGCGATCCTCTCCTGGACTGGCTGCTTGCGGAAGCGCCGTCCCCGCCCTCCTGCCGCGAGGTCGTCGCCGGGCTGGTGGAACGGCTGAACGGCGAAGGCTTTACGCTCAACCGGATCGCGCTGGGCATGGGCGTTCTTCACCCCGACATGCTGGCGGCCACCTTCTCCTGGACGCGGGGCGACAGGTTCGTGACGCGGTCGGATGTCCGCCACGGCGTGGAGCTGACGTCGACCTATCTGGAAAGCCCGTTCAAGGCGCTCGACGACGAAGGCGACGTACTCCGCCGGCGCCTCACGGGCCCGGCGGCGGAACTCGATTTCCCGATGCTGGAAGAACTGTGCGATGCGGGCTGTACCGACTATATGGCGATGGCGCTGCCGCGCAGCGACGGCGGACTGTTCCGGCTTTCTCTCGCGACCGATCGCGAGACCGGATTTTCGGACGAGGAGATTTCGCGCCTGACCGCGTTGCGGCCGGCGCTCGGCGTGGTGATCGAACTGCATGCCCGGGCCGAAATGACGCGCAGCCTGCTCGATCTCTATCTCGGACCGGAAGCGGGCCGCCGGGTCTATCGAGGCGCCATAAAGCGCGGTGACGGCAACACGATCCGCTCTGTCCTCTGGATGTGCGACCTCCGCGGTTTCACGACCCTGTCGGACCGCATATCCCTCGACTTCCTGATCGCGGTCCTCAACGACTATTTCGAGGCCGTTACCGGCCCCGTTCACGCTCACGGCGGCGAAGTCCTGAAATATATCGGCGACGCCGTTCTCGGCATCTTCCGGATCGACCGGGACGAAGAGGTCGAGGAGATCTGCCAGCGTGCGCTCGATGCCGCCGACCTGGCACGCGCGAACATGCGCCTTCTCAACCGCCGGCGCGGCCGGGAGGGGAAGCCGGCGCTCGATTTCGGCATCGCGCTCCATATCGGCGACGCGATGTACGGCAATGTCGGCGCGCACGACCGGCTTGACTTCACGGTTATCGGACCGGCCGTGAACAAGTGCGCCCGCCTCGGACGCTTGCCGGTGAACTGGGCGAACGGATCGTCTGTTCCGCGGAGTTCGCGGAGGCCGCCCCTGTCGATATGGAATCGCTCGGAACCCACTCGCTGAAGAACATCGACGGCGCGGTCGAGGCGTTCCGGCCGGCATGAGCGGCCGTCTCGAACACGGGCGGGAATTCGGCTAATCTCCGCGTCATGTCAGACCGTTTCGACGAGCTTGCGCCCGAAGGGCGCGTCCACCGCCGGGTCTATACCGACCCCGACATTTTCGCCGCGGAAATGGGCCGGATATTCGGCACGGCGTGGCTCTATGTAGCGCACGAGAGCCAGGTCGCCGAGCCGGGCGACTTTGTCGTCGGGCACATGGGCGACCGCCCGATGATCGTGGCGCGCCATACCGACGGCGACATCCACGTTTTCGCCAACCGCTGCACGCACCGCGGCATGAAGGTCTGTTCGGCGCGGCGCGGATCGAAGAAGCGCTTCGTCTGCCCGTATCATGGCTGGGCGTTCGGCACCGACGGCGGGCTGATCGGCATCCCGCACGGCAAGGGCTACAACGGAAAGATCGATCCCGACGACACATCGCTTTCGCTGGCCAGACCGGCCCGGGTGGAGAGCTATCGCGGCTTCGTCTTCGCAAGCGGCGCCGCCGACGGGCCGTCGCTTGCCGAATATCTCGGCCCCATGACCCGCGCCATCGACAACATGGTCGACCGGGCGCCCGAAGGCCGGATCGAGATGGCGGGCGGCGGTTTCCGCCAGCGTTACGCCGGCAACTGGAAACTCCACATGGAGAACGCCAACGACCTGATGCATGCCTCGATCGTGCATGCCTCTTCCGTCGACAGCGCCCGCGCCGCGGAGGCCGCGCTTTCCGGGGAGGCGCCCGACCACGCGCTGCAGATGTTCCGCGGCAACGGCCTCCCCCTCGCCCAGATGGACGAGGTCGAGATCCACGGCTATCCCGGCGGACATTCCTACATGGGCGGCTTCTACAAGGAAGGCGCGATCACGCAGCAGGACGACGATCCGGTGAACGCGGCATACCGGACGGCAATGGAAGCCGCATACGGCGAGAACCGCGCCGCGGATATCATGGGATGGGACACCTTCAACCATCTCATC
>JAYQUR010000045.1:0-15121 GCA_038148075.1 Alphaproteobacteria bacterium
GCTTCGAACCCTGCCGCCTTGAGCGTAGAAAAGAGGTCGATCGTTGCTATTCCGCGGCGCAACAGTTCCACTTTCAGGGCGAGGCGCTGTCGTTAAAATACAGGGTGGCCGTCGCGTACTTCGAAGCGCGCCGGGATCAGCGCGACGGCAAATTTCGATTGCGGGCCGGCTATCGTATGAAGTTCGGCGAGAGCGTCCACCGTACTGGCAACCTCGGCGGAGAGAGGGTTCTGGGACAGTTTGTTGAGGAGCCGGTGCGGCTCGGCAATGACTCCCAGCGTGTAAAGAAGGTCGAGGACGTATGTCGATGATTTGGCTCGGACGGCGGCAATGTTGTACAGCGCCGAATATTCAGTGAGTAGAAGCTTAAGTCGGATGCCTTCTGCCGGCGGATGGGGCGCGGGATCTGTTTGCCGACATCGGTAAAGCTGCAGATCGTTCTCGGCGAACAGACCCACGATAACCGCAGACGGCGCCCCCGCGCTGCGTGTCCGGGCGACCAGCGCCTGATATCCGCAGACGTCCGTCCCCGGAGAGGCGACGTTGTAGGTGGGAAGCCCGGTCTGTCGTTCGATCAGCGAGGAGAATATCCGCTCGCGGTCGTGACCCCAGCCGAAACTGAACGAATCGCCGACGACCCAGACGCGGCCGTCCGCAGCTGTAACAGGCATATCATTGCGGTGGCCCGCTTCGTTGATTCGGATCCGGTGCCGGAAATCGCCGCTGTTATGCGCAAAATATCCGTCGAATCCCGGTTTTCCCATCAGGAAAGGCAAGAAGCCGGGTTGGACGGCGCGGACGATGAAGCGTCCGTTGTGGTACTCGCGCCAGTTCGGAAAGGCGGCGCGGGAGATCGTCTCGGCCACGATCACCGACAGCGCGATCGACATCAGCACAAGGGCCGCTGCCGAGAAGAGCCGGCGTGCCGTCAATATTTGCCCCAGAGCGGGTCGGTCTCGATCGTTTTCTCGACCAGCTGGACGTCTTCGGGGCTGTCGACGGAAAAGTAGGGACGCGCCGATATCTTGGCGACGCGCTGGAAGCGACCGTTGTCGCAAATCCGGTTGCTGTCGCAGGATTCGATGCGTTCGAGCGGCGATTCCGGCAATTCGGTGAACCATTTCAGGAAGTGCCAGCGAAAACCGAAGATGCCGCCGACACGCAGCGCGCCGAGCTCCGCCGAAAACGATTGGCAATGTGGGATCGGCTGGCGGCTTGTGTAGAGAACGTTGCCCTTGAGGTCGTGGACGATCTTGACGATGGCCGGATGCCGGTACATCGCTTCGTCGGTAATCGGAACGCCGAGCATCGTCGCTTCCACCGTATCGTCCGCTGCGAACGGCTCGATCACGGCGGAGATCGTGTCGGATGCGAGCAAGGGTTCGTCGCCCTGGACGCACACCACAATGTCGTCGTCGTTCTCGCCGCCGGCGACGATTCCGTAGGCTTCGGCGACGCGGTCGAGCGCCCGTGTGTGGGTGTCGGCCGTCATGACGACCGGGAAGCCCTTTTCTTCGGCGAATGCGCGTATTTCCTCGTCGCAAGTTGCGATGCACAGGACGTCCCAGTCCCAGGACAGCTTTGCCCGGGCGTACACGTGTTCGACCATCGGCTTGCCGGCGATCGGGTGAAGCGGCTTGCCGGGAAATCTGCTCGAACCCATGCGGGCGGGGACGATGCCGATCGTCTTCATGCTTTCCTCATTGTCGGGATCAGGGTGTGCCGTTCTTGGGGGTTGCCGTCAGGTTCCATCTGTCGCGCCAGGCGTCGTCGGCGCAGTAGATCCGGTAAACCAGTTCCATCGTCCGGTAGGCGTCGTCGGCGGACCCGTGGACGATGGCGCTGTCATCTTTGATGGCGCGGGCGAACTCGGCGATCTCGGCGCCCCACGACGGATCGGTGTTGTAACGGGTGGTCTGTTCCAGCGGATCGCCCATGTCGTCCCGGCCGAGCCGGGCAACGGTGAGCGTCTCGGCGCCGTAGCTCTTGGAGCCGGACAGGATGCCAGACAGGATGATCGAGCCTTTCTCGAGCGTAATGTCGAGACTGAACCGGTGACGCCACTGCGTCGCCGACGAATGCAGCATCGCAATGGCGCCGTGTTCGCTCCGCATCAGCGCATAGGCGTTGTCCTCGACGTCGTGCTTCCAGAAATCGTTGGAGACGAAGCTGTGAACGTCGATGAATTCGCCGCAGAACAGGCGCAGCAGGTCGACCATATGGATGCCCTGGTCGAGCAGGACGCCGCCGCCGGCGAGCGCGCGTTCCGTCCGCCACGAGGTCTGGCCGAACGTGACGAGCTGCGACTTGCCGTAGATGCCGCGCGCGTTGACGACCCGGCCGAGCTCTCCCGAATTGAGGAGTCGCAGCGAATCGCGGACCGAATCGTGATAGCGGTGGTTGAAGCCGTATTTCAGCTTGAGGCCGGGATGCGCTTTCTCGACCTCCAGCACGCCGGCGATATCGTCGAGGTCGCGGCCCGGCGGCTTTTCGCAGAACACGTGCAGGCCGCGTTCGAGCCCCGCGATCGTCACCTCCGCCGCCCTGTCGTTGCTGATGCAGACGAACAGCGCGTCGAGGTCCTCCTTCAGCAGGTCGGTGTAGTGCGGGTAGTAGCGCACCCCGCCGTCCAGCTCGCCGGAGCCGTCGAAATACCGGTCGCA
This sequence comes from Alphaproteobacteria bacterium, assembly GCA_038148075.1. Lineage (GTDB taxonomy): Bacteria > Pseudomonadota > Alphaproteobacteria > MPNO01 > UBA830 > JAYQUR01. The sequence goes on from JAYQUR010000045.1 coordinate 2,664, forward strand.
TACCGCCACCGTCGTCATGTCGTCGCGCGCGTCCGCCACCTCGCGCCGCCGCTTGCCGACGACGCCGTACCCGGCGATGCCGATGCGCAGCGGTGCGGTCATGGCGGCGGCGTGCGGTAGAGATCGGATATCGCGTCGTCGGGCCGGCCGAGCCGCGCCGACACCGCGGACCCGTCGGCCGGCACCCAGTCGCCGGCCTCATCGGACGCATAGAACGCGTGCAGAAGCGCGAGGGTGCGGCCGCAATCGTCGGCGCTGACGGGATAGGGCGTCCCGCCGGCGAGGTCGGCCTGGACGTCCGCGTACATCGCCGTATGCCCGTAGCCGTAGACCGCGCCGTGCCCCTCGATGCCGAGAAAGTCCTCGCTGTTCGCAGCGCACTCGTCGGGTGCGGGCGTGAAGATCTGAAGCTCGTTGACGGCGATGCCGCCGATCTGGGCCAGCCCCTCAGAACAGACCAGCGAGATCGACGCCTCGAAATCGTCGGGCCGGGCGGCGGTCGTCGATTCGAGGGCGCCCACCGCGCCGCCTGCATATTCGATGGTGGCGACGGTGGTGTCCTCGACCTCGATGTTCGCGCCGAGGGTGCGCATGGTCGCGTTGACGCGCGCGACCTCCCCGCCGAGATGACGCAGCAGGTCGACGTGATGGATCGTCTGGTTGGTGAGCGCGCCGCCGTCGTGCGAGAACGTGCCGCGCCACGGCGCCAGGTCGTAATAACGCTGCGGCCGGCACCAGCGCAGGCGCACCGACACGGTCCGGATCTCGCCGAGCTCGCCCGAGTCCAGTGCGCGTTTCACGCGGCGCACCGCCTTGTTGTAGCGGTTCTGGAAGACGGGAAAGACGCGGACTCCGGCGGCGGCCGCGGCGTCGAGCGTGCTAACCAGCTGGGCCGGATGCATGAAGGTCGGCTTCTCGACGATCACGTGGCGTCCGTAGCGTTCGATCACGTCGAGCGCGTGTTCGCAGTGCATCCCCGACGGCGTGATGATCGACACGATATCGACCTCGGGCATCGAGGACAGCATCTCGTGATAATTCGCGAAGGCGGGAACGTCGTGCGCCTCGGCATAGGCGGCGGCGCGCTCCTCGACGAGATCACAGACGGCGGCGAGCCGCACGCCGTCCGCTTCGGCAATGGATTTCGCGTGATGGCCCGCGACGCGGCCGCAACCGATCAGGGCAACCCGTAGCTCGCTCATGACGTCTTGCGCGCGCTGATGAACCACACCCAGCCGATCCGCTTGCCGAGCCAGGCTTCAAGCGGCGACCAGACCGGCCACGCGTCGCCGTAAGCGAGATAACCTCCGGGATGGGTCCCGTACCGCTTTATCTGCCAGCGCCGGTACAGCCGGCCCAGCTTGGGAATGAGGTAGAAATAGAATTCCGATTTGCGCATGCGCACCTCTTCGAAGGCGGCAAACATGCGCCGGATCTGGCCGCGGGTATAGCAGCGGGTGATGGGATTGGTCGCCGTCTTCTCTGAACTGCCGATCCACTCGGTGACGTGGCCGAGCCAGTTGCGCGACCGGAACAGCCACCCGCACAGGATGCCGCGACAGAACCAGTAATTGAACCAGTAGTCGAAAGAACTCTTGCAGTAGAGCATGATGACGGCCCGCCCGCCGGGCTTCACGAGCCGGTGCACTTCGCCGATGGCGCGTTCGGTATCGAGCGTATGGTGAAGCACGCCGTTGGAGTAGACGATATCCAAACTTCCATCGGCGAACGGCAGGCTTTCGGCATCGGCCTGCACCGCGCGCGAGATCGCGCCGAGCGGGCCGAGAAGACGGAACTTGCGCCGGGTCTCGGCGACGAGGACTTCGGTGATGTCGCAGCTTGTGACGTTCGCGCCGTGGCGGGCGAACATTGCGGAATGGCTGCCAGCGCCGCACCCGATCTCCAGAACGTCGAGCCCCGCGATCGCCGAAAGATCCATTTCGACGGCCGCCATATGTTCGCGGAAACGAAACATGTCTTCGGTCTGGTCGAGTGCCTCGAGCAGGGTCTCGGGAGTTAGGCGCGAATCGAAATTCGTATAGGCGGTCTCATAGACCGTCTTCCAGAAATGCCGGATGTTGTCCTTGGTCGCCGCGACGGTTTTGTCGCGGTCGGGCGCGGAACTGTTCATTGCCGATGAAGTCCGTTCAGCGCTTCGCGCGTTCCAGCGCGTCCTGACGGCGCCGTTGCACGTATTTGCGCAGCGGATCCTGCACCTGTTCGGGCAACCGGCGAAATACCTTGCGCGCGGCGTTCTTCGCGACGTAACGGACGGGATCGTTGTCGCCCTCGCGATGGAGCTTCAGATGAATGTCGAGCTGTTCCAGATACAGCGCCGCGTCGCTGAACCCGCGGGCGCGCACCTTCTCCAACGCCCGCTCGATCTGGGCGGCCATTTCGGCGAACTGCTTGTCGCCGAACGTCAGGAATTTTCGCTGGAACTCCGCGGTCTGATACGGATTAGCGACCAGCATGATCAGCGGTTCGGCGTCGAGGCGAAGCGCGAGATCGACGAACTGTTCGATTTCAAGCGCATTCACGCTGTTCAGCGTCATCGAGACAGTGAATTCGAATTCCTTTCGCTTCTTCAACTCAGCGAGTTTCTCGAGATTCTCCATCACCTGGGCCCAGTTCGCGTTGCGGCCGCGGACCCGCAAGAGGTCGAAGCTCATCTCTGTCGCCGCGTCGAGCGACGCGGCCATCGTGCTGATGGGAAGCCGCTCCAGCGTTGCGAACACCTTTTCGGTCAGCAGCGTCGCATTTGTGATCAGGAAGAACCGGGTTTCCGTGTTCGAGTTGTGGTTCTTCAGGAAATCGATGACCGGCGAAAAGAAGAAGGGTTCGCCGCCGAACGGGTAAACGATCTGGGCAGTCTCAACGTATTCTGGCAGCTGGTCCATGAAGCTCTTGGGCAGCTTTTCGCGCAGCGTCGCATCTTCGCGCTGGTAGCAATGGTAACAGTCGAGATTGCAGGCGTAGGAATAGGTAAACCGCACCCAGCGCGGCTTGGAGTCGAGGGTCGTCTTTCGGTCCGCGTATTCCTGTTCGTTTCGTTCCGCGTTGAGCCGGATCGGTCCTTCGGGATCGAGTTCGCTGTACCAGTCGAGGTTCTCGTACTTCTTGCCGCCGCGGAGCACGGGGCAGGTATGCGGGCAGAAGGCGTGCGCACCCTCTTCGACCATGCGCTTGCGCATGCGCCGGAATCCGTCGCCGTTCCAGATTTCCTCGACGCTCTGCTGATTGACGTTTCCGAGCACGGTGTTGTTGTTGCAGCACATCGTTACGTCGCCGTTCGGGTTGTTCACCTCGAAATGCGCCCATGGATGCTTGCAGATAAACTTGGTCAATTCCGGATCCTCGGTTGCCGGTGTATCGCACGATTCGCCCGGTGCTGTGAAGCGCGGCTTCCCGCGGGCACGCGGACGGGCGGGTTCGCGGCCGAGCCCTTCATGCCTGCGGTGCCAGTGCCGCCCGCCAGACCGGCAGGTCGACGGGCGACATGACGTCTGACCACGTCACCGGCGCCGGCGGTTCGGGCGCGAGCAATCCGCGCGGAAGTTCGTTCGCCGTCCGCTCTGGCATCTCGATGCCGTCGGGCAGCGTATCCGGGGCAATTCGATCGTCGGGCAAAAAGCGGTAGGTCGGCACGCCGGCGAGCAGGCCTTCGAGCCCGGTCGTGCCGGTGCTGTAGACGACCGCCCGGAGACCCGCGCTTTCCGGGATCGTCTTCGACGTCCGCCGAACCCGCGCGGTCTCCGCGAACTCGATGGGATAGAGCGGGTGATCCTTGACCACGAACCGGAGGTCGGCGAGCGCCGGATCGCCGGTAACCGCCAGCATCTGCCGGGCAATCGGCTCGATGGCGGACAGCGCGACATAGACCGGCCCGTCAGCGTCGTGAAATGCGGTCCCCTCGCGCGCCACACGGAACGCCCCGGCGATGCTCAGCGTCGACGGCCCGTGGCCAAGCGCGATCAGCTGCCGGTGATAGGCGGGCCCGTTACACAATATGTGCGTCGGCAGGCTTTCGGTTCCGTCGGGATTGCTGCGCGGGCTGAAGTTGAACTGGTGGCGTCCGATCACCGCGTGCTGGTAGCCGATGGCAGGTACGCCTGCGCCCCGCGCCGCCCGGCACAACGTACGTTCCCACGGATGGTTTTCCCATGGCCAGGCAATCGCGGACGGCCGCGCGGCGCGGAGCCACCGCGTGTGGCAGTGCTCCTGCCAGCGAGTCATGGCGAGGGCCGCCGTGGCGTTTTCACGGGCGGCCGCGCGCCGCAGCAACCAGCGTTCGGCCGTTGCGTCGAGCGCGGCGGGGACCGACCACCGCACGAATGGAAGCATCGCCGCGAACCCGATGCTGCCCCAGCCGTGCAGACTGGCGGTTCGCCCGTCGGCGCAGAGCTCGCGCGCCCGGCCCGCCGCGCAATCCGCATGCAACAACCGGACGAGGTCCGGAATCTCCTTCATTAGCCCGCCGAAATACGCGTCGTTTCCCGCGGCGTCGCTCTGGGGGTGGCCGTATACCAGGAGCGCCGGCGCGCCGGTGCGGGAAGCGCCGCGGTATCGCCGCATTGCCAGCGCCGTCCCGGCCAGCCGGACCGCAAGCCGCATTCGTGCTGCGACGCCCCGTACCGCCGAGCGCAGCGCGGACGCCCATATCGGCGGCGGCGCGCCCGCATCGACGCCGAGCAACCCGGCGAGATGACGGAACAGCCACGGGTCGTCGCACAGCACGAGCGTGGTGGCTTCCTCGCCGGCCAGCGCCTCGACGAGATCGCTCCACGCGAGCATCAGTCCGAAATCGTTGATATAGGCGGCACCGGTCGCGGTATGCGACAGCCGTCCGACAGGGTCGGTCCCGAGACGAGCGGCAATCGCAAGCCAGCGGTCGCGGATGCCGTCGAAGCTGTCCTGCAACCGCCGCGGCAAATCTTCGAGCCGCCGCGCGAGCGGCAGCCGCGCATGCGTCCCGGTCACGCTCAGCCATCGGTCGAACGCCTGTTCTCCGGGGCCCTCGGCGGTTGTCCTTAGCAGGACGCCCATGGCTACAGCCAATCGCCCCCGGTCAGCGGGATCATCTGGCCGGTGATGAAGGCGCTCCAGCCGGACAGCAGGTAGATCATCAGGGCCGCCGCCTCGTCGGGATCGCCGCCGCGCTTGAGCGGCACGAGCTCGGCGCGCTCCGCCATCTGCTCGGCGGTGCGGTCGTGCCATCGCTGGTGGAAGCCGCTGGCGATGAAACCGAACCGCAGGCCGTTGACGAGGATGCCGTCGGGAGCGCCCTCGCGCGCGAGTCCCTGGACCATCGCCTCAGTGCCCCGCTTGGCGATCGCGTAGGGAAACGACGTGGGGCTGCCGCCGTGAAGGGCGGATTCGGTCCCGGTCAGCAGGATGCGCCCGCCGTTGCCTTGGGCGCGCATGCGGCGCAGCGCCGCGCGGGCGAGGTAGGCCGGGTGGTTGAGGTTGATGTCGATCTCCCGCTCCCAGTCCGCGCCGGTCATGTCGTTCCAGTGGCCGCTGAAGCGGATCGCACCCGACAGGACGACCAATGCGTCGATTCCGCCGGCGGCGTCGCAGAAGGCGTCCACCAGCGCCGCGCATTCGGGTTCGCCGTCAAACGTCGCGGTCAGCGGTAGAATGCGCAGGTCGTCGCTCTCGAAGGCCTGTGTCGCTCCGTGAGCGCCGATCGTGGCGTCCGGCCCTTCAAGGAGCATCCCGACCAGCGCGCGGCCGAGTCCCCCGGTCGCTCCGGTGACGAGAATGCGCATGCCTGCCGGCGCACGTGGTACCCACTCCGGCCGTTCAAAGGGAGATGTCATCGATAGCACTCCTGCAGCACGGCGGAACTTCGCCGGATCGCGGCTAACGGGTCTTCGGGGCCGATCATCTTCTGTTCGATCGAGACATAGCCATCGTAACCGATGTCCCGCAGGTATCCGCCGGCCGCGACGTGATCCACCATCCCCGAACTGCCGATAATCTCGAAGCCTGGTTCATTGGCATGGTAATGAACGAGGTCGGGGGCGGCGGCCCGGAAGACGGTCTCGGTCATTTCGCCATTGCCGGCCAGCGCCTTGGCGTCGATCTGCAGGCGCAACGACGGCCGGTCGACGGCGTTCATGATGTCGGTGCATTCGCTCATAAGGTGGACGAAGTCCGTTTCCTTGGGCGTCAGCGGTTCGATGCAGAACGCCGTCCCGTGTCCGTCGATCCGGTCGGCGAGCGTTCCGAAGAAATCGATCGCGATCCGGCGGGCGTCCGCCGCCGGCGTTTCGCCCCGCTTGCGGCCGCCACCCCAGATCAGCGTTCTTCCGCCGAGGTCGCGGCACATCGCCGACAGGTGGACGAAGAAGTCCAGCAGGCGGTCGCGTTTCTCCGCGCCGTCGCACAGCGCAAGGTCGGGTTGGTCGAACAGCAACGAGTGAAGGCCTACGACCTTCAGGCCGGCTGCCTCTACACGGGCCCGGTATGCCTCGACGGCTTCCGCTGAAAGGCCACCCCACGTGTCGGCCCAAACCCGGCTGGGCGCCACTTCGAGTCCTTGAAATCCCATTTCCGTAAGCCGCGGTAGGGCGTCCGCATGATCGTACGGGGGCAGGGCGATATTCGAGACGGCGTGTTTCATGCGCGCTCCCGTGCTTCCGCGACCGGCTGCGGATTGCCGAGATCGACCAGGGTCCGGAACTCGCCGCAGCGGCCATAGAGTTCGTCGAACGGTCCGGCGTCGAGAATCCGGCCCTCGCTCATGAAGACGATGCGGTCGCAGTCGCGCACGGTGCTCAGACGGTGAGCGATGATGAAGATCGTCTTGTCGCGGGCCAGCGCCCGGATCGCTCGGGTGATCTCGGTTTCGGATTCGTTGTCGAGCGCCGCCGTCGCCTCGTCGAAGACCAAGACCTCGGGGTCGCGGTACAACGCGCGCGCGATGGCGATGCGCTGGCGCTGGCCGCCCGACAGACGCGCGCCGCGCTCGCCGAGAACGGTATCGAGTCCTGCAGGAAGCGAGTCGACAAGGCTGTCGAGGTGGGCCATGCCGACGGCCTCGCGGACCCGGTCGTCCGATATCGTCTCGTCGGCCAGCGAGAAGGCGATGTTTCGGCGCAGTGTATCGTCCAGCAGGTATGTTTCCTGGGGCACGTAACCTATCCGCCGCTGCCAGCTTTCCCGGTTCTCGGCGATGTCGCGGCCGTCCACCAGAACGCGGCCGGAAACCGGTTCCGTCAGCCCGATGATCGTATCGACGAGTGACGACTTGCCCGCCCCGGACGGTCCGACGATGCCGATGGACTCGCCGCGGGCGATCGCGAGGCTCACCAGGTCCAGGGCGGCCGCCCCGGCGCCTTCATAAACGAGTGTCACCTCGTCGACACGGAGCGTGTCGTCGAACGACAGCGGCGCGCCGACAGCGGGCGCCGGCGGCGCCCCTGCCGGCCCGCTTACGAGATCGTCGTACACCGTGTCGATATAGGGAGACCGGCGGCGTAGCTCTGCGGCCGCGGCGAGCAGCCGATTCACCGACGGCAGGAGGCGCAGCGACGCCATTGCGAAGACGCCGAGCGTCGCCGTCAGTTCGCTGGCCGGCCTGCCGTTGGCGATCGCAGTGCCGACCATCGCGATGAACCCGATGATGACCATGGTCTCGAGGAAGAGACGCGGCATGTGAAGCGCAGTGTTGGCGCGCGCATCGTACCCGGCGCGGACGCGGGCGAGGCCGAACAGTTTTTCGGTCAGCGCCGCGGTCGCGCCGAAAATCTTGGCGAAGCGGATACTTCCCAGGGCCTGATTGATCCAGCGGATCTCGTCCGCTTCGATTTCCATCGATTTTTCGCCCCAGAAACGGAAGCGGCCGGCGGTCAAGACGTAGAACAGCGCGGCGCCCGGAATCAGGATCGCGCAGATCGCCGCCGTCATGACCGGCTCGACGAGAAGGAGCAGCACCAGCGTCGCCACCGACAAAAAGGCTTCCAGGCCGATCAGGAAGACCTGGCGGGTGGCCTCGAAGGACTGGCCGCATCCGCTCATGATGTTGCGCAACAACTCGGCGCTGTTGGTGCGCACGTGAAAGGAAAGCGGCCGATCGAGATAAGTGCGGAAAAGACGTCCCTGCGCCTCGGCCGACCGGCGAAGGACCGTCCAGTTGATCAGATAGGTCAGTGCAAGGATCGCCACCGTCTTGAAAACGAATATGCCGGTGAACACCCCCGCGACCAGCAGCGCCGTGTCCTCCGGGCGGCTGCCCGGAAGGACCGAGCGGACGATCTCCTCCACGCGGCTCGACTCGCTCTCCACGAAAACGACCTGCAAGAGCGGGATGATCAGCCCGATGCTGAGCATCTCGAGAAGGGCCGCTGCGAAAATCAGCGCGAACAGGAAGGCGGCCTGAAGCGGCGCCCCGGCGGAGAACAGACGCAGCGCCTTGTTTGCCGTGGATATCACTGCGCGGCTTCTCCCGGCGCCTCGGCGCGCAGCCATCGCGGCGGCGCATAGCTGCCGAAATGCCGTCGGGCCAGCCAGCCGTAGAACAGGTGCATCCGGCGAAGCGGGTGCCAGAACGGGCGGATGAGCGCGCGAAGGTCGCGTTGCCGCAAGCGTTCCCATAGATAGGCGGGCGCGAGATAGCGGCGCTCGTAGCACGTGGGAATCAGGATGGCGATCGCCACCGCAGGCGCCCACGCCGCGGCGTAGCCGGGCCCGCGGTCGTAGCCGTATGCGTCGATCATCGGCGCGAGAACGTGATTGAGCACGAACTTGTCGACGGCCCCGAGTCGGTCCTGCCACCGGTTGCGCACCATTGTCGGCGAGTAGCCCGTTTCTTCCTTCGGGATACGGCGCTCGGACAGCTTGTCGCCCCACCAGCGGAGCCCGCCCCACGTCGAGCGTTCAAGCGCAGGATCGTACGATATCCCGAGCCATGCGCACACCGCCTCCAGGGTCGGGCGGTCGCCGAGATCCTCGAGACGCAGCGCGGCGACGTCGTTCGCGGGCAGCCCGCGCAGCGTGCCCATCTCGTCGACGGCGCGCCAGATTATGTATATCGGATAGGACGGGTTGTCCGTCTTGGGGTCATAGCTGCGCCAGTGTTCGACGCCGGAGACGTAGTTGGCGCGCGGATCCCGGATCATGCACAGCACCTTGCAGTCGGGAAAGTCGCGTCGGATGCGGGCAATGTGGCCGATGCGGTGGGCGTGATGGAAGAACGCATTCTTGCGCTGGACATCGCGCCCAAGACACATGTCGAAGGCGGTAAGCAACGCGGTCAGGAAATTCCGCGAATTCAGTTCGGCGTTCTCAAGCAGGCCCCGCATGTGCATCCGGAAAACGCCGAGATCGATGTCGATCTCCTGGTTCGCGTCTTCGCCGAGTTCGCCCTTCTGTTCGAGTACGTCGTAACGGCTGTGCAGCTTATGGATATGCGAGCCGATATACTCGTCCAGTATATCGTCGAGCACGAGCGGTCCGCCATATTTGACGGTCTGGGCGTTGTCCCAGAACTGATGGAAGAAATGGCCGCCGCTGAAGACGAATATCTCCGGGTGCGAGTCGAGCAGGCTCTGGAAGAAGTCGGTTCCGGCCCGGCCTGTGGTGACCAGCGCGGTCCAGGGCAGCGTCTTCACATGGGCCCACAGGCGCCCGTATTCGTCGGTGCTAGGGTGTTCGGTCATTCAGCTGTTCGGTCGCGAACGCGACGAGACGCTCGACGCTTGCCGTTTCGTCATCTAGCGAGATATCGATTTCGAGGTCGGCGTCGGCTGGCGGCTCGTAGGGATTGCTTTTCGCGACGCCGATCAGGTTGTCGATCTTTCCGTCGCGGGCCTGCCGGTACAGGCCCTTCACGTCCGCCGCGGCTACGAAATCGAGCGGTGCATTGAAATATACCAGCCGAAAGGCGCTCCCGAGGCGCCGGCGCGCCGCGGCGCGGCCCTCTTCGAGCGGCGAGATGATGGGCACGAAGATCACGTCGTTTTCATCCATCGCCTCGGCGCAAAGGCCGGCGATGAGGCGGTTGTTCTCCAGGATGTCCTCCCGCGAGAAGCCGAGGTGTCGGTGCAGCCGGGCGCGTACGTCGTCGCCGTCGAGTACAGCGACGTACAGCCCCTCGGCTTCGAGGCGCTCGCGCGCCTTCGCCGAAACCGTCGTCTTCCCGGCGCCGGACAGGCCGGTAAACCAGAGAACGAGCGCCAAGAGGCCGGCCTAGACCTGCACCAGCGGCAGTCCGGCCGCGGCTCGCTGGCGCAATGCCTGCAGCACTTCGGGCCGCAGCAGCCATTCCGGAACCGGGCGCCCATCCGCCAGCAGATCGCGCACGCGCGTGGCGCTGATCGCTTCGACGGGTCCGCCGGTATCCCCTTCGACGAACGTCTGCGCCGCCGGATCGTATCCAACCGCGTCGAACACCACCGGCTGGATGCCGATGTTGCCGAGCCGCTCGAACAGTTCCTGGCTTGCGTCCGGGGCATAGAAATTGCCGACCCCCGTATGGTCGCGGCCAATGACGATATGGCTGCATCCCATGTTCTTGCGGCACAGTGCCGTGAAAACGGCTTCGCGCGGCCCAGCGTAGCGGGCATAGGTCCGGAAGCTGCTCAGCAGCACCCGGCCTTCCGGGTAGACACCGGAATCGATCAGCGACTGGTAGGAATCGAGCACGGTATTCGCGAGGAAGTCGCCGGCCTTGCGCCGTCCGACAACCGGGCTGATGAACAGTCCGTCTGCGAACGTCCGCCGCAGCGCTTCGAGTTGGATGTATTCGTGCGCCCTGTGCGCGACGTTCCGCGTGTGGAAGCCGACGACCCGGCTCCAGCCCTTGTGTGCGAAGATGAAGCGGAGCTGCGACGGCGCCAGATCGTAACGCGCGTTGTCCGGACGCAGGCGCGAAAGCAGCGTGACGTCGCCGGCGATCGCGGTATTCGGCCCACGTGCCAGCCAGGCGACGCCGGGATGCTCGGTTGATTTCGTTCCGAACCATCGCTCGGCGACGGCATCGGGATCGATTTCGTATATTTCCGAGATGTCGAGAATCGAATGTGCCGTGCCGGTGGGATCCGCGAGCACGACGCGGTCTGCACCGTTGATCGATTTCGCTGCGTCCGGCGACACCCTCAGGACGACCGGCAGCGGCCATACCGTCCCGTCGGGAAGCCGGTAATCGTCGAGCACGGAAGACAGGGCGTCGCGGCCCATGAAACCGGTGAGCGGCGAAAACGTGCCCAGGGCGATCTGCTCGGCGTCTATCAGATCGACGGCATCCACCTTCAGCATCGGCAGGCCGGAGATATTCTCTCTGGCGCCGGCGGGCGCGACGCGGTCGACTAGGGTCCCGCCATGGGGTTCCACGAGCAACGACGTGTCGCCGAGCGTGTAGGTGGTCGGCGGGAAATCGGGGCGGCGGAATTCACGGACCAGGCGGACGACCATGTTCGCGCAGGCGACGGGGTTTACGCCGATCGCCGTTTCCGCGGCGAGCACCAGCCCGTCGGCGCCGTCGGTCAGCGTGTTGAAAATGTCGTTGACCTCAGCCCGGGTCGGCATCGGCGCCTCGATCATGGTCTCGAGGAGGTTGGTCGCGACGTAGACGCGCGCGCCGCATTCCTTCGCAGTCGCGATAATCCGCTTCTGCATCGGCGGAATCTGCTCGATGGGAATTTCGCGCGAGAGGTCGCCACGGTCGATCAGGATCGCGTCCGAGAGCCGGGCGATCTCCGACAGGTTGTTGTATCCGCGGATGCATTCGATCTTGGAGATGATCGTCGTGTCGTCGCCGCTCAGACGCCGAATCTCGGTTACGTCTTCCGGGACGTTGGCGAACGACAGCGCAAAATGGCGGATGCCTTTTTGCCGGCCAATCTCGATCGACGCCCGGTCCTTGTCCGTCAGTGGCGAAAGATCGATCGGGCGCTGCAGCGTCACCGCCTTGTTGCGGCCGATCCGACCGCCGGTCAGTACGCGCAGCATGCAGCCGTCTGCGCCGGTCTCCACGACCTGGGCGAGCACCGAGTTGAAATCGATGCTCAGGATGTCGCCCACTTCGAGGTCGCCAACGAGGTGCTCGGGATAGAACACGATCTCGCGTTCGCCGTCGCCGTGACCCGCGCCGACCGCGCGGATGAACTGGCTCTCGCGTAAATCGATCGTTCCCGTCGCGAACCCGCCGGTCCGGATCTGCGCACCCTCCGTATCGAGGCAGATCGGCACGTCGGTGTAGGACTGAACGATATCTATGACGCCGGGAAGGTCCTCAAGCGCGGTGTGGGAGAGATTGATGCGGAATAGCGTAACGCCGGCTTCCGTCAGACGGCGAATAACGCGTTCGTTCATGGAGGACGGCCCGAGCGTGCACAGCAACTCGGTGTCCAGAAGGATGTTGGTCGTCATTTCCTGGTAAGTGTTGGCGGCGCCGGAGGAAACGGCGCCGCGGGTTTTCAGTTGTGGGCGACGCCGTATTCGAGGTCCGCCAC
>JAYQUR010000046.1:0-15118 GCA_038148075.1 Alphaproteobacteria bacterium
CCGGCGTCTCCGCCTGCTGGGCGTCACCCCGCCGGGCAGCGTCGGCGCCGCCCCGCGTATCGCTGCGGACCGCCTCGATCCGTTCTACGCGCGCGTAGCGGAACTCGGCATTCCGATGTTCCTGCATCCGACCGACGCCATCTTTCAGGACATGCTCGACGGTTACGACGGCGCACTGCATCTCAGCCTCGGCCGGGTCGTCGAGGTCAGCGTGGCCGCGATGCGGCTGGTTTTTTCCGGCATCATGGAACGCCATCCCGATCTCAAGATCGTCATGTCCCATACCGGCGGCGCGCTGCCCTACCAGTCGGGGCGCATGGACAAGAACGGCAAGAAGGCGCGGCTGCCGCAGGACCCCAGCACCTATATCAGGCGCATGTACAGCGACACCGTCACGCCGCATGCGGCGGGTATGCGTTTCGCGATCGACTATTTCGGCGTGGACCATGTGATGTACGGCACCGACTACCCGTGCTGGGTGCCCGAGGACGCCCTGCGTTTCCTGGACGAGTGCGGGCTGTCGACGGAGGATCGGGAGAAGATCTTCTATTCCAACGCGCGGCGCATTCTGGGGCTCACGGATCCGGTCTCGACAGACGTGTCCTATGCGCCTGCCGCCGAGTAAGTTTTCACACGACAGGTAAGACGGGACGGTTTCCTTGCAGCGCGTCGGTATCGATATCGGGGGTACGTTTACGGATCTTGTCGGTTTGCGGAACGGCGAGATCGTCATCGACAAGACCTCGACGACGCCCGCCGATCCCACGCGGGGCGTCGCCGATGCGTTGGCGGACGTCGACGCCGATATCTCCGGCATCGTCGATTTCCTGCACGGCACCACCATTGCCATCAATACAGTGCTCGAACGCAAGGGCGCCAGTACGGCGCTGATCACAACCAGGGGGTTCCGCGACGTCTATGCGATGGGCCGCAACAACCGTCCGCAGGCGTTCAATCTGGAGTTCCGCCGACCGCGTCCGTTGGTACCCCGCTCGCTGACCTGGGAAGTGTCTGCGCGGATGACGGCGGCGGGAGAGGAGCTCGAACCGCTGGTCGATTCGGAGGTCGAAGAGATCGGGCGCGCGCTGCAGAAGGCGGGTGTCTCGTCCGTCGCGGTCTGCCTGCTGCACGCCTATGCCGATCCTGCGCACGAGGCGCGTATCGGAGAGATTCTCGCCCGCACCTGTCCCGACGTATTCGTGTCGCTGTCGCACGAAATCCTGCGCGAATACCGCGAATACGAGCGGACTTCGACGACGGCGCTCAACGCCTATGTCGGCCCGCGCGTCCGGACATATCTCGACCGGCTTCAGGGTTTTCTGGGCGAGCGAGATTTCGGCGGCAATATACAGATCATGCGGTCGAACGGGGGCACCATGTCGCTCGGCCAGGCGCGCGTGCAGCCGGTGACGATGATGGAATCCGGTCCGGTGGCCGGCATGATCGCCGCCGGGCGTATCGCGGACATCCTCGGTTTCGAGCAGTGCATCGGTTTCGACATGGGCGGGACGACCGCCAAGGCCAGCCTCATTACCGAAGGCGCGCCCGAGGTGAGTGAGGACTACTACATCGGCGGCTACGCCAGCGGTCAGCCCATGCAGCTTCCGGTCGTCGATATCGTCGAAGTCGGCGCCGGCGGCGGCAGCATTGCGTGGACGGATTCGCGCGGCGGCCTCCATGTCGGACCGGAGAGCGCCGGCGCCGATCCCGGGCCCGCTTGCTACGGCAAGGGCGGCGGCGACCCGGTCGTGACCGATGCCGATCTCGTGCTCAACCGGCTTAATGCCGGACGGTTTCTGTCGGGCCGGATGGGGCTCGACGTGTCGCTCTCCGAGGCGGCGATCAAAGAGCGCATCGCCGATCCGCTCGGCCTGTCGGTGGCCGATGCGGCACTCGGCATTGCGCGAATTGCGGACGCCTCCATGTCCCTCGCGGTGCGCACCGTCTCGGTCGAGCGCGGCTGCGATCCGCGCGACACTGCGATGATCGCCTTCGGCGGGGCCGGCCCGTTGCATGCCGTCTCGATCGCGCGCGAAATCTTCATCCCGCGGGTCGTCATCCCGCGCTATCCCGGCAATTTCTCCGCCCTTGGCATGCTGCTTGCGCCGTGGCGGCAGGATTTCGTCCAGACTTTCGTCGGCGACCTTGCGCACATCGACGCCGAAGCCGCGCGCCACGCGTTCGACACGCTGCGCGCCGCCGGAACCGCACGCATCGGCGAAGAGGGACTCGGCGACGGCGTGGCGGATTTCCAGTTCGCCGCCGATCTGCGCTACCGCGGCCAGGAACACACGATCCCGGTGCCCATCGGCGGGCCCGACGATCTTGCGGGCGGCGGTTCGGGGGCCTTGAGAGAAGCGTTCGACCGACTGCACGACCGCCGCTACGGCCACGCCGCGCCCGACGAGAGTATCCAGATCGTAAATCTGCGTCTGATCCTGCGGGCGACCGTCGCCGATACGTCGTTCGACTGGATGTCGGCGACCTACGTGCCCGAGGACGCGCGGCCCGAAGAGACGCGCGACGTGATCTTCGACGATGCCATGGCGCCGGTAGCGAGCCGCATCCTGTGGCGGCCCGGCCTGGCGCCGGGAACGGTCGTCGAAGGCCCCGCCGTCATCGAGGAACCCAATTCCACCATCCTGATCCATCCCGGCGACGTCGCGACCGTGACAGAACACGGCCATCTCGACATTGCGGTCGCCGGTGCGGGCGGGGAGTGAGAGAGGCAGTGCGATGAACGTCCACCCGGTAACGCTGGAAGTGGTGCGCAACGCGCTCGTCGCCTATTCCGAGGACATGGCGACGGCGCTCTGCAAGTCCGCCTACAACATGATGATCTACGAGGTCCGCGACTATTGCTGCGGGCTGATCGATACCGAAGGGCGGATGATCAGCCAGAACAAGGGCGGACTGCCGATCTTCCTCGCCGATCTCGGCGCGGCCGTGCTCGACGGAATCGACCGCTACGGGCTCGATGGCTTCAAACCCGGCGACGCGGTCATCATGAACCATGCGCAGGTCTGCGGGCAGCATCTGAACAACATCGTCATCTATACGCCCTGCTTTCATGACGGCGAACTTGTCGCGTTCGCCGCGAACCGGGCGCACTGGGTCGATGTCGGCGGCACGCGGGTTGGTTTCGGCTCCTACGCGACCAACGAGATATTCCAGGAAGGCCTGCAGCTTCGCTCGATCAAGATCTACGAGGAGGGGAAGCGCAACGACGCCGTCTGGCAAATCCTCGAGGATAACCTCCGGTTCCCGGAATCCTCGCTCGGCGACCTCCGCGCCCAGATCGCGTCCTGTCATCTCGGCGATCGCCGCCTCGGCGAAATCTTCGGACGGTACGGCACCGACACGGTCCATGCCTGCATCGCCAAAATATGGGACCAGGCGGAAGACGAGGCCCGCGAGGTGATCGCCGGCATTCCGGACGGCGTCTACAGCGCGGAAAGCCTGCTCGATAACGACGGGCGGACGCTGGAAAAACCGCTCGACGTCCGCGTGACCGTAACGGTCGCCGGCGACGAGATGACGGTCGACTATTCCGATATGAATCCGCAGGTGCCGACGCCCCTCAATTCCGGCTTTTCCGGCGGTCTTGCGGCTGCGCGCGTCGCCTTCAAGTGCCTGACCATGCCGGACGCGCCGGTGAACGAGGGCTGTTTCCGGCCGCTCAAGCTGATTTCGCCCGAGGGGACCATAGTCAACGCGAAGCCGCCCGCGGCGATCGGGCTGTGGTCGATCATGTTGCCGACGGTCATCGACACGATCCTGAAGGCGCTCGCGCCCGCCATGCCCGACAAGGTCCCGGCGGCCCACAAGGGCGACATGGGCGGCGTGTCGTTCTACGGCTACCGCGAAGAAGACGGACGGCGCTTCCTGCTGATGAACATCTTCGGCGGCGGCTGGGGCGGGCGGCCCGGCGGCGACGGCGAGAGCGCATCAGTCTCGATCTGCCAGGGAGACGTGCGCAACGTGCCCATCGAGGTGCAGGAGACCAACTTCCCCTTCGTCGTGGAGGAGTTCGCGCTACGTCCGGACAGCGGCGGTGCCGGCAGGCATCGCGGCGGGCTCGGAACCGTTATCACCTATCGCTGCCTGCAGAAGACGTCGGCCAATATCAATCTCGAACGTATCGTCGATCCGCCGTGGGGCGTGCTTGGCGGGGCCAAGGGACGGCCCAACGTCGCGATCATCCGCAAGACGGACGGAAGCGAACGGCAGGTAACGAAGGAAACCAATATCCAGCTCGACGCCGGCGACCGCGTGACGTTCCTGACCGCCGGCGGCGGCGGATACGGCGCGCCGGACGAGCGCGACCGCGCCTCGATCGAGGACGATCTGCGGGAAGGCTTCCTGACGCCCGATGCGGCCGCCGACGAATACGGCTACGGCAAGAGCGAGGCGGCGGAGTGACGCCGGTCCATGCGGAACGCCGCCGCCGGCTGATTGCGGCGATGGGAGAGGCGGGCTGCGACGCCGTCCTCGTCTACGGCAATGCCTGGCAATGCGACTATCTGCGCTACGTGACGGATTTTCCGCCGGTCGAGGGCGAGGCGATGGCGCTGTTTCTCGCCGACGGGGAGACGCGGCTGTTCGTCGAGCATCCGGGAGATGCGGCGCGCGCGCGAATCGAGACGCCCTACGCCGAGATCGTTCCGTGCGACGACATCGTCGAGACCGTCACCGCGGAGCTCGGCCGCCTCGGCAACCGCAAGATCGTCTCCGCGCCCGCGACGCTGATGCCGTGGGGCGTCGTGTCGTCCGACGCGGCGAAGGACGTGGAAGACGGTACGGCGCTGATCGACGGGTTGTTGCTGGTCAAGTCGCCGGTCGAGATCGAGGCCGTTCGCCGCGCCGCCGAGATCGCCGATCGCGGCTATGAGGTTTTCATGGAGGCGTGCCGTCCCGGTCGCGCCGAATACGAACTGATCGCCGACATCGAGACATACTTCCGCGAAGCGGGTTGTCCCGAGAATTTCATGATCCTCGGCTCCGGCGGCGTCGAGGTGCGCGGCATGCATCCGCCGGGCGAGCGCCGCATCCAGGCGGGCGATCTGGTGACGACAGAGCTTACGCCTGCGGTCGACGGCTACTACGCGCAGGTCTGCCGCACGCTCGTCGTCGGCGAGCCCAAACAGGCGCAGCGCGACGCGTTCGACATCTATATCGAGGCGGTCAATGCGGGACAGGCAATCCTGAAGGCCGGTGTCACCGCGGGCGAGATCGCCAAGGCGGAAAACGACGTCTTCCGGAAGTACGATCTCGGTATCTACTGCACCAGCGAGTACACCCGCGTCCGCGGTCACGGGCTCGGCCTGTTCGTCGACAATCCGCCCCATATCCTGGAGGACGTCGACACCGTCCTGCCCGCGGGCGCGACGGTGATCGTGCACCCCAACACCTATCACCCGGTCGTCGGGTACATGGTTCTCGGCGAGGCGGCGGTCGTGACCGACACCGGCTATGAGACGTTCAGCACGCTGCCGCGCGAACTTCTGTCGGTGCCGGCATGAGACTGATCGCATGAGAAGGGGCCTCCTTTCCTGGAACGAGGCGGAAGTTCCCGCCGCCGTGCTCGACGCGCGCGTTGCGCGGTGCCGCGAGGCGATGAACGCCGAGGGGCTCGATGCGTTGCTGCTCTACAACAATTTTCCGCGTCCCGCCGCGGTATCCTGGCTGACCCATTTCGTGCCGTACTGGTCGCAGGGCGTGCTCGTCGTGCCGCTCGAGGGACCGCCCGAATATTTCGTGAGCCTGTCGAATCGCGTTGCGGGCTGGATTGCCGACACGTCGCACATGGGCGAGATCGTCTCGACGCCGCGCCTCGGGGCCGATCTGGCGAAACGGCTGGACGGCAGCGGGCGCGTCGGCGTCGTCGAGATGAACCGTCTGCCGGGCGGCGTCGGCCGTCCGTTGGCCGGGGCGCTGCCCAATACCGATCTGGTCGATGCAACCGCGTTGTTCCGGTCGGTCCGCCATCCTTCGGACGAACCCGAGATCGCGGTTACGCGCGATGCGGCCGAACTCGCATCGGAATGTCTCCGCAGCGCGCTCGACGACGGTCCATGGCAACGGAGCGGTGCGTTGACGGCGGCGATCGAAGGCCCTGCGCGCCTTGCCGGCGCGGAAGAGGTCATCGTCGAACTCGCACCCGATCTCGCGCACGACACGGCCCTCCGCCGTATCGACGGCGATGTGGAACTCGGCGTGCGCTATGCCGTTCGCGTTTCGCTCGCCCGCAGGGGGCACTGGGTCCGCGTCGGGCGGACGCCAGGCGAAAAAACGGTCGCCGTCGCCAACTGGCTTGCCGAAAATCCCCTGCCTGCCGCGGGCGCAACGGCCGGGGATATTTCCGTCCAAAACGTCGTCGTGGAAGCCTGTATCGGCAGTGCGCCACTGTCGCCCGTGCCGGAACTGCCTGCGGGCGCGCCGGGGGTTGTCAATGCGGTTCTGTCGGTCGATGGCATGCCATATCTCGTCAGCCTGCCGGTTCTTTCCTCCGACGGGGCGGTCGCCCCGCTCTAGAGCAAGTCGCGCAACGATGCGAGAATTGCGCTTGTACCGTCCCCGTCTTCCAGCCCGGTTATCGCGTCGATCGTCGCCTGTGCGCCGTTACCGGGAAGGTACGGTTGGCTCCAGCGCCGGAACCGGGCGACCGTAAAATCCATCGATAGCGGTGCATCCGGATGACCCGGCGGGTTGCGTGTTTCGGCGGCAACCGTTCCCGACGGCGTGTCGATCTCCACCCGGGCCGGCCATGCCGCCGGGTGTTGCGCGTCGAGCGCGGGGTCAGCCTGGATCGATATCTTTTCTATCAGCGACGGAACGGTCGGATCGTCATGCGGTCCGGCCAACCGGTTCGGCGCGATGTCGCCGTCGGCAAGGAGGATCGCGGCGAGAAACCGGAGGTTGGCGGCGGCGGCGAAGCGAGAGGCTGGCAAGCCCGGCCGGTCGACGATGCGGCGCATGGCGTCCGGCAAGAAGAAGCGAATGTCGCCGAGGTCCGATGGCGCGGCGCCGGACGCGGACGCGGCGCGTTGCAGCGCGTCCAGCGCCGACTGTGCCTGAAGGGCGCAGGCCCAGCGTTTGAGGCTCGTCGCCGCAATCTTCCAGTCGGTTCCCAGACCCTCGAGCAGCCGCGAGGGATCCGGTTCGCCGCCGAAGGCGTTCAGGACCGGCCGGTCGCCGGTCAGCGGCTCCGATGGGCCCTTTATACCTTCTTTGGCTGCAGCGGCCGCCTCGACTCCTGTACGGACGGCGTTCGCCGCCAGCAAATTGCGCGATTCCGGCGCTTCCGCCGCGCCCGTCCCCAGCCCGCCCGCCTGCACCAACGCGAGGCCGAGTGCGTTTCGCGTCCTTTCCGCATCCAGCCCCATCGCCCGGGCGGCCGACGCCGCCGCACCGGCGCTTCCCAGCACGGCGGTCGGCCACCATCCCATGCCAAGCAGCCGGGCCGAGCCCAGCGCTTCGCCGATGCGGATGACGACCTCATAACCCGCGACGATCGCGGCGAGCGCGTCGCCGCCGTCCCGGGCGATGACGAGGGCAGGCGGCACGGCGATCAGCCCGGCGCACAGCGTCGTGCGGGCGTGGATCGGGTCGGATTCGGCGGCATGCGCCAACATTGCGAGCTTGCCGGCCGTCTCCGCTTCCGACCCGCCGAGGATGGCGCAGACGCTGCGGGCTTCGGGTATGCCGGCGCTCGCATACATCCCGGCAATCGCGTCGAGCGTGTGCTGTACCGCGAGCGTCCGAACCGATGAGGGGAGCGCGGCGCGATCGAGCGAAGCGGCAAAATCGGCGAGCGGGGTGGTCGGCCTATCCATAACCCCTTGTAAAGGCAGCAAATTCGCTGCGCAACTGCACACGATTGACCGTTCCAATGCTCTGTATCACACTCCGCGAAATGCGATAGACCGGCAGGAGACGGCCCATGACCATCGACATGCATGCCCACTGGAGCCCGCCCGAATTGCGCGAGGCTTTCCGCGCGCGGAAGCAGCCGCCGCATATCGTCATCAACGACGACGGCGTCGAGGTGATCCGTTCGCAACGGGGCGAACAGCCGGCCGAGGGTATGTTCGACGATCTGGAAACGCGCCTCGCAGAAATGGATCGCCAGGGCATCACCACCGGGGTCCTGTCGCTGTGGGGGCCGCATCAGTGGGTAGAACGTCTTCCGGTCGAGGAATCGCTGCCGCTGGTCCAGATGTACAATGACGGCGTCTCGAAGATCTGCGCCGAGCACGAGGGCCGCTTCGCGGCCTATGCTTCCCTGCCGATCGCCGATCTCGACGCGGCGGTCGCCGAGTTCGAGCGCGCAATGGGCCTGCCCGGTATCATCGGCGCCATCGTTCCCGGCAACGCGTTTTGCACCTACGAGGACGCGCAGGGTTACCGGCCGATCCTCGAAGTTGCCAACAGCCACCGCGCGGTGCTGTTCATCCACTGGGGACCGCGCCCGGGCGACGAGTGGCCGCGCGTGAAGCCCGGCACCGACAATTTCGTCCGCCGTCTCGGCACGCTCGACATGCAGGCGAACCTGTCTGCCTGTACGGTAACCCTGACGATGACGGATATTCTCGACGACTATCCGGACGCCAAGATTCACATCCACAATCTCGGCGGCAACGTCGCGTTCGAACTGTCGCGCATGGATCATCGAAACCTGCTGGACACGTCGGAAGAACCGCTACCGTCGACACGCGTGGTCAAGCCGAACCTCTGGTACGACTGCAACTCGTTCGGGGCGGGCTCGATAGAGCTGGGGGTTGCGGCCTACGGCGCCGACCGGATCGTCTTCGGGACCGACGGCACCGAATTCGGCTGCGAATGGTCGAACCGCGAGCTTGCCGGGACAAGCCTCGGCGAACGGGAAAAGCGCATGATCCTGCACGACAACGCGGCCGGCATGCTGGCGGACCTTGTGCCGCTCGCAACCTACCGGGAAGCCGCCGAGTAGGGCCGCCGCGCGTGAGCAAGGAAGACGACGACGTCATCCTGTCGAACATGTCGATGCATCAGGCGATGCGTCAGCAGATGTTCGCGATCCTCGACGATGCCGACCTCACCGAAGAGCAGAAGCAGGAGATCCTGATCGCGATGAGCTGCTCGTGCTGCGGCGGCAGCGGCCTGTCGCTGACGGTGCCGTTGAAGGGTAGCCGGCCGGGGTTCTGAGCCCGCCTGCGCATCTTCTAGAAAGGCCTGTCGCCCTCGAGCCCCACGCGGCGCAAAAGCCGCGTCTCGTGCGCCGGAAAGTCCGTGCGCGCGTGCATGGTGCAGCGGTTGTCCCACATCACGAGATCGCCCTTTTCCCAGACATGCTCGTAGCAGAAGGCGGCCTGTTCGGCATGGTCGTACAGTTCTGCGAGCAGCGCCGCGCTCTCGTCCGCCGGCAGGCCTTCGAGTTCCTGCGACATCAGCCGGTTGACGTAGAGCGCCTTGCGGCCGGTCTCGGGATGGGTGCGCACCGCAGGGTGGATCGCGTGCGGCACGTCGGCGAGGTCGTATTTCGCATCGCGCACCTGGGTTGCGTAGTCGAATACGTTGATCGCCTTCAGGTCCCCCAGACGCGCTTTCGTATCGGCAGGGAGGGTTTCGTAGGCTTCGTACATGTTCGCGAAGATCGTCTGGCCGCCCTCGCGCGTTACCGCGACGCCGTAAAGTGTCGCACCCATCAGCGGCTTTTCGAGAAATACCGAATCCGAATGGAACATCAGTTCGCCGTCCGGCAGCAGCCCGATCGGGACGCCGTCCTCGCGGATATTGGAGATCAGCATGACGCGCGGATCGCCGCCGTCCTTGCGCATCGCCGAGCGCGCACCCACCGGCTCGCCGAAACAGCTTGCGAAACGAACCTGCTCGTCCTCGGCGATCTTCTGGTCGCGGAACACCAGTACCAGGTGCTCCAGCCACGCCTTGCGGAGGTCGGCCACCGTCGCCGCGTCCAGCGGCTCGGCGAGATCCAGACCGCGGATCTCCGCGCCGATGGCGGGCGACAGCGGGACGACTTCGAACGATGCCATCGCGGCCTCTCCTTCGATTATGCGTCCATCGCCGCGGCGCGGATTGCGTCCGGCGTGAACGGCATGCGCCGAAGCCGGAGGCCGGTCGCGTTATAGATCGCGTTGGCGATGGCCGCGCCGGCCGGTCCGGAGACCGCTTCGCCCGCGCCGAGGAATTTCTCGCCGGGCCGTTCCATCAGGATTGTCTCGATTTCCGGGATGTTGTCGAAGCCGAGAATTGGATAGGTCTCCCAATCGCGGCTGGTGATGCCCCCACGGTCCCAGGTAACTTCCTCGTAGAGCGCCCAGCTTGCAGCCTGCAGGAAGCCGCCGTCGTACTGCGCCGCGACACCGTCGGGATCGACGACCTCGCCCGCATCGGCGCTGAGGACAGCCTTGTGCAGCACGATCTCGGCCGCGTCGGTCACTTCGAGCTCGACCGCGACCGCGGCATAGGATTGCTGGTTCTTGTATTTCGCGAAAGCGATGCCGCGGCCGCGACCGTCGTCTGCATCCCAGTCGATCTTGTCGGCCACGGCGCGGATCGCGTCGATCGCACGCTGGTCGTCGAGATGATCGATCCGGAACGTCACCGGATCGATCCCGGCCGCCTCAGCCAGTTCGTCCATGAAGCACTCGATGGCGAAGACGTTGGCGAACGCGCCGAGCGTCCTGAGCGCCGAGGTGCGAAGCGGAAGGTCGCGCACGAGGTTCTTCACCAGCCGCTTCTTCGGCAGCACGTAGAGCGGATCCAGATTACGGTGGATGCCGACATGGCGCTCCATCGCGGGTTTCGGTACGAAAGTCGGCGGCGGGTTTTCGCGAAACCGGTTGGACAGGAGCCTCGCCGGGCCTGCCATGTTCGGGCCCGACCGCGGCCGCATGCCGAACGTGTCGCCGTAGCTTTCCTGCGACCAGTCGACGATCCTTCCGGAAGCATCGATGCTCGCCCGCAGTTTCATCGACATGGCCGTCGCATAGGGCTCCCAAGCGTGTTCTTCCTCGCGCGTCCATTTGAGGAGGATCGGCTTGCCGGGCAGGGCGTGGGCGACGATCGCGGCATCGAATGCCACATCGTCGGCGCCGTTATGACCGTAGCAGCCGGCGCCCGGCACATGCTCGATGCGAACCGCGTCGCTCTGGTAGCCGAGAGATTCGGCGATGGCGGCGCGCAGGAAGTAGATCCCCTGGCTGTGCGACCAGACGTTGAGCGCGTCGCCCTCGCGAAAAGCCATGCCGGCGGAGGGGCCGATAGAGCCGTGCATGTGATACGGCTTGTCGAACCGCGCTTCGAGCGTTGCGGCGGCGTCCGCAGGCGGGTCTTCGAGCGGCGGCACCGGCGCGTCCACCGGCATGCCGCCGTCCTCGACCGGGCGGCTTTCGCGAGCGTTCGACGTCAGGCTCTCGAAGACGTCCTGCGGTTCCGGACCGTTCGACGCATCCCAGTCGGCGGCATTCGCGAGCCGTTCGGCGGCGCGGACGACGGCGAACTCGTCGGGACCGGCGACGGCGACGAAGCTGCCGTCGCGGACCGTCTCGATGCCCGATTTTTTCAGGCTCTCCACGACGCCTTCGTCCAGGCTTTCAAGCCGCGCATTGTAATGCGGCGGGCGTACGACGCGCGCGTGCAGCATGCCCGGCATCGTCAGGTCGTGCAGGAACTTGTACTTGCCGGTCACGATATCGGAGAGGCCGAGCGTTTCTATCCGTGTGCCGACGACCTTGTGGTTGCCCGGATCCTTGATCGCGGCGTCTTCGTCGACGGGAATGCCGAATGGCTTGCCGCCCTGGATTTCGGCATAGGTCACGCTGCGGTTGGTTTCGCGCGAGCGAATCTGGCCGTCCTCGACCTCCAAGGTCGACGCATCGACGCCGAGATGCGCGGCCGCAAGGGCCAGCATGTGATGGCGTGCCGTCGCGGCGACGAGCCGGACCGCAGTGCCGGAATCCGGCATCGAGTTGCTGCCCGACGTGATGCCTTCGTCCGGCGAGACGCCCGTGACGGTCCGGATCACGTCGACGCGGTCGACCGGCACATCGAGCTCTTCGGCGACCAGCATCGCCTGCGCGGTCGAGATCCGCTGGCCGATATCGACCTTTCCCGTCCAGATTTCGATGCGTCCGTCGGCGCCGACCTTGAGCCAGTCGTCGAGATTGGGGGTGGCCGCAATGCTTGAGTTAGCCATTAGACGTCTCCTTCGCGGCGCGCCTGATGGCGGCGATCACCCGATGATGCGATCCGCAGCGGCACAGATGGTCCGACAGGGCCTCGACGATGTCCGCGTCGGTCGGCGACGGGTTCGACTGCAGGAGCGCGGTCGAAGTGACGACGAGCCCCGCGGTGCAGTAGCCGCATTGCGCGGCGCCCTCGGCGACGAAGGCGCGCTGGACGGCGGCGCCGGTCTTGTCCGCCGACAGGGCTTCGACTGTCGTGATTTTCTTGCCGGCAAACTCGCCGGCTGGCCGGTTGCAGCACATGGCGGCCTCGCCGTCGACGATGACGGTGCAGGCGCCGCACTGTTCCAGCCCGCAGCCGAGCTTCGCGCCGGTGAGTCCGAGATCGTTTCGCAGAACGAAAATCAACGGCGTCGCCTCGTCGCAGTCGAGCTGTCGGTCTTCGCCGTTTACAGAAAGGGTGATCGTTGTCATCGGCCTGTCCTATCCGAGATGCGGCATCAGCTTGAGTGCGTTGTCGCGTTCGATGCCGCGTAGAACGTTCGCATCGAGCCCCATTTCCTGCAACGCCTTGATCGAGCCTGTCATCGTCGGTTCGGGCGCGAACGGATAGTCGCTCCCGAACAGCACGTGATCGGCGGCGACAAGCTCGAACAGGCTGCGGAAGGCCAGCCAGTTTGCCGACAATGCCGTGTCGTAATAAAGCCGGCTGAGTTCCGCGATGACACCGTCCGGTACCTTCTCGCCGAAACGGGGCAGGTTCTGGAGGCGCGAGATGCGTTCCGCGAGGAAGGGTATCGTCCCGCCGGCGTGGCTGAAGATGAACTTGATGTCCCGGCAGCGCGTGAACGTGCCGCCGAACAGCATGCTTGTTATCGCGCGCGTCGTGTCGAACGGGAAGTCAAGCGTCGCAGCGGGAATTTCGGGTTGGCACTGGTTGCAGGGCGCGTTGGTCGGGTGGAAATAGACGACCGCCTTCCGCCGGTTCAGTTCGTCGAATACCGGCGCGAATTCAGGGTCTCCCGGATAGCGGTCCCCGTAGCTCGTCAGCAGGCCGATGCCGTCGGCCTTGAGTTCGTCCAGTGCGAAGTCGATTTCCTTCAGGCTCGCGTCCACGTCGGGCAGCGGCAGGCTTGCGAACACGCCGAAGCGGTCGGGATGGTCGCGGCTTAGGTCGGCGGCATATTCGTTGCAGTGACGGCAGAGATCGATGGTCTCCTGGCTGTCGCCGAACCACAGGCCTGGTGCCGAGATCGACGTCAGTGCGGTCTGGATACCGTTGCGATCCATCGCCTCGATCGACATCTGGGGCGTCCATTCCGGAGTCTTGCCGGCAAGGATCAGCGGGCCGATCCGGTCGTCGCCTACGATGTCGACGTAATTCGGCGGCAGGATGTGGTGATGGACGTCGATGCGATGGCAATCGGTCATGCGCGGCGCTTCCCTTATGCTTTTTCGTAGCCGTCGATGAAGTCGGCAAGGTTTATGTCGTCCGCCCCCGGAACCGATATTTCCGCGGGGTAGTTGTCCTTGCGGGTGGCGTCGATCCCCATCTTGGTGACGAGGTGCGAGCCGCCCGCGGGATCGTAGGAGGCCGGATCCAGCGGCGATCCCTTGGCGTAGGGAATCATGAAGGTGTCCCGGTCGGCCCGAACCCTCGTTGCGATGGCATGCATCACCTCGGTGTCGCTGGTGATGTCAACGTCCTTGTCGACGACCACGACGAATTTCAGGAACGGATCGGCAATGAAGGCCGCCATTGCCGCCTGCTTGGCCTCGCCTTCGATGCGGCGGTCGATGGCGACGTAGCAGACGAACCGGAACCGGCCGGAGCGCGGCACGTGAACGCCGGTAACGGTACCGCAGGCGATCTTCACGGCATCCGCGATGGCGGTTTGCCGCACGATGCCGGCGACCAGCAGGTTGTCGGCGTGGCCGACGAAGGCATTCTGGTAGATCGGGGCCTTGCGGTGCGTGATCGCCTTGATCTCAAGTACGGGGTTCATGCGTTCCGGCCCGTAGGTGCCGGGATATTCGCCGAACGGCGCTTCGGACCGCCGCTCGTGCGGGCGGATTTCGCACTCGATGACGATCTCTGCGTCGGCCGGCACGTTGAGCGGGATCGTCTTGCAGGGCACCAGCGGGATCGGCCGCTGCAGCATGCCGCCCGCGATATGTAATTCGTTGGCGTCGAGCGGCGTGAAACTCAGCGAACCGAGGAAGAAGGCCGGGTGATGGCCGATGACGATGGCGATCGGGCAGGCCTCGCCGCGGCTCTCATACTTCTTCCAGATGACGTTGCCGTGCGCGGTCTCCGAGAGCTGCACGCCGAGCTCGTTCTTGCTGTGCACCTGGTGGCGATAGATGCCGATATTGTCGATGCCCGTATCCGGATCGCGCATTACCGCGAGGCCCGCCGTGATGAACTTGCCGGCGTCGAGCTCATGGTAGGTGCAGATCGGGAATTCCTCGACGTCGATGTCGTCGCCGGTCTTGACCACTTCGTGCACCGGGGCGTCCTCGACCATGACCGGCTCGATCGGATTGTCCTCGCGTGCCGCGTATTCCTTGAGGAACGCCTTCTCGTCGCCTTCCTCCATGCCCAGCGCGTAGCGCAGTCGCGGAAAGCTCGCGTGCATGTTGGCGACGAGCGGGATCTTGGAGCCCTTCACGTTCTCGAAGATGACCGTCCGGAAATGGCCTTCCTTCTCCAGCCGGTGCAGGATGCCGGAGACGCCGAATTTCGGATCGACCTCCTCGGTGATCCTGAAAATCTCTTCCGGATGTTCCTTCTCGAGATACTCCAGAAAGCCCCGGAGATCGGGCGTGTAGGGCTGGTTGGACCCGGTGTCCATTTAGCGCTCCCTTAAACTCTCAATTGTCCCTGGGCGGCTCGATCGGGCCGCCCGCGTCGATCCACGCCCTGATGC
>JAYQUR010000047.1:0-15028 GCA_038148075.1 Alphaproteobacteria bacterium
AATCCTCCCTTATGCAAACTCCTCAATCTGCCCCATGAGCGCTGACGTCAGACACAAGCCCGGGCGTTCGTCATTCCGCCAGAATTCTCCGGCGAAGGCGAAGAACGGAGGCGTCGTGACCGAAGCGAAGAGAAATCCTGAACGGCTGCGGGCCACCGTCGGCTATATTCTTGCGCGCGGCGCGGAACTGCACCCCGACCGCATCGCCATCGACGATCTCCTGAACGGCCGGCCGCTTACCTATCGCGAGCTGGACGACCGCACCAATCGTCTTGCGCGGGCGCTCGCGCGCCAGGGCGTCGGGCGCGGCGACATCGTCGCGACCATGTTGTGGAACGAGCATGCCATCGTCGAAACCCTGTTCGCGTGCGCCCGCGCCGCCGCGATTTTCGCGCCGCTCAATGTGCGTTTGCGCGCCGCCGACGTTGCGGACTATCTCGGCCCGCATGCGTGCACGGCGATCGTCACGTCCGCCGATTTCGCCGACCGGTTCGACGACGTGCCGGCAGGCATCCGCATCGCGCGCGGCGGCGGCGACGGCTGGCGGGAGTACGAGACGCTGATCGCCGCCGAGGACGGAGGACCGCTGGCTGCCGATATTTCCTTCGACGAACCGTATCGGCTCGTCGGCACCGGCGGGACCACCGGGCGCAGCAAGGGCGTGCTGCACAGCCATGTCGGCACGCTGTTCACGGTGCTCGCAGACATCGCCGAATTCGGCATCCGGCGTGGGTGGAAGACGTTTTCCGTGCTGCCTGCCTATCATGTCGCCGGCATGGAATGGGGCATGCTGACGGTACTGTGGCGATGCGGGACGATCGTGTTTCCGGCCCGGACGTCATTCGATCTGGCGCATTTTCTCGCAGAGGTGCGCGCGCGGGAGATCGAGTACCTGCCGCTGGTGCCGGCGGTGATCGGGCCGCTTCATGCGGCGTGGGACGGCGTGCCGCTGTCCTGTGTCCGCGTCGTCGTCAGCACCGCCGCGCCGACGCCCGAAGCGCAACGGCGACTACTGGCCGAGATGTTCCCCGAGGCCGACCTGATCGCCGCGGCCGGGCTGAGCGAGAGCCTGAACATGGCGGCGCAGTCCCCGGGCGAATTCCTGAGCCACCCGGCCGGTATCGGCGAGCCGCACGTCGATACGCGCGTGCTCGTTCTCGACGACGACGACCGGGAAGTGCCGCGCGGCACGCCCGGTCACATTGCCCAGCGCAACTTCAACACCGCGCTCGGCTATCTCGGCGAGCCGGACGCGAGCGCCGCGACCTGGCGGCCGCGCAAGGGGGATCGGGAGGGGCTGCACTGGTGTTTCACCGGCGATATCGGCGTGATGGACGGGGACGGCCGCGTCACCATCGTCGACCGATCGAAGGACGTGGTGAAGACCGGCGGCGAGAGTGTGCCGTCGGTCGAGGTCGAATCCGTCTATGCGGGACATCCCGACCTGAAGGAATGCGCCGTCGTCGGCATCGAGGACCCGCAGTGGGGCGAGGCGGTCGCACTCGTCGCCGTCTGCGCCGATCCCGAGATCGACCGCGAAGCGCTTGCCGCCGATCTCTACCGCTTCGGCCGCGAAAACCTGCCGGGCTTCAAGGTGCCGAAACGCATTGCGTTTCTCGACGAGCTGCCGCGCAGCCATTTCGGCAAGGTGCTGAAACGGGACTTGCGGGAGTATCCGTTCGACGGGTTCTATTAGGCGCGGTTAGCCGGTCGGTTGCCACACGATCACCCGCACCGGGGTCGGGTTGAAGTCGTTTACCGGATTGTTGATCTGCGGGCAGTTCGAGATGACGGCCAGCGTATCCGACTCCGCGCGGAGGTCGACATAGTCGCCGGGCTTCGAGATGCTCGGCCCCATGTCCATGTCGCCGTCCTTGCCGACCGGCACGTACATGAAGAAATTCACGTTCGCAGCCATGTCGCGTTTGCCCATGCCGTACTTGGCCATCTCGGACAGGAAGTTCTCGCGGCAGCCGGTCTGGTTCTCGACGCCGTAGCGGAACTTGTTGAGATCGGCCGAGCAGCATCCGCCGATCGTGTCGTGAAAGCCGCAACTGTCGGCGACGATTGTCAGCAGCGGCGTGAGGCCGACCGAATAGAGCGTCGTGCCGGTCGTCAGGAAGATACCGGTCTTGTTGATCTTCATCGTGTCGGCGGCGGCGTAGCGGTCCTCGTAGTCGTGCGCGTTCCAGCACAGGAAATCGACCGCCTGTTTTCCTTCCAGGTCGACGATGCGCATCATCTCGCCCGCGTTGACGACGCGGCTCCATCCCGCGCGTGCGGCGACAACGGTGTCTTCGACGATCTCGCCGACGATTTCGGGCTGGTCGGTCATGGCGGTCTCCTCGTGCGATGTGGTTTTGTCCATCCTGCCACAGGCAGAGGCCCTGACAGAAGAGGCAGTCGACGGCGGTCGGCCGCTTACGCCCCGTCGCGCCATGGGATAGGCTTCGGCCGTCCGCACACCGACAGACGGAGCCTCGCATCGTGACCTCAGACCTTCCCTATGCCCTCCCGCCCGACCCCAAAACCCGCGTGCCCGACACGGTTTTGCCCTCGGGTGCGTGCGATACGCATTTCCACATCTTCGGGCCGCCGGACAGGTTTCCCTATTCGGAGGCGCGGCGCTACACGCCGCCCGGCGCACCGCTGGAGAGCTACCGTAAGATGGCGGAGATCGCGAGGCTTGAGCGCGGCATCGCCGTGCAGCCGACGCTGCACGGCTTCGACAATGCGGCGATTCTCGATGCGGTCGCGCGCTCCGGCGGCGCGATGCGGGCTGTCGTGCGTTTCAACGACAAGACGACGGACGAAGAGCTCGAACGTCTGCACGAGGCCGGCGCCCGCGGCGCGCGCTTCTCGCTGATGTCCGACCGGCCGGGCAGCGTCGACATGGTTTCGCATGCGATCCCGCGCATGCAAAAGCTAGGCTGGTCGCTCGTCCTGCATGTCGAGGCGGATCACTTCGTGGCCGCCGAGGCGTTTATCCGCACCATACCCATCCCGACCGTCATCGATCATCTCGCGCGCTCGAAACCGTCTCAGGGGCTGGACCAGCCGGCGTTCAGGCTGCTGCGCGACTTGCTGAAGGACGACCGCTTCTGGGCCAAGATCGCCAGCGTCAACAAGGTGAGCGAGAAGAAAGACGCCCGCGTCGCCGAGGGTCTTCCCTTCACGGACGTCGTCCCGCTCGGCCAGGCGGTTATCGCCGATGCGCCCGACCGCGTGATCTGGGGCACCGACTGGCCGCACGGCAACATCTTCGAGCCTGGCCGCACGCCGAACGACGGCGACCTCGTCGATCTCGTCGCCGAGATGGCCGGCGACGCGGCGACGCTGAAGAAAATACTCGTGGACAATCCGACGCGGCTGTATTTCGGAGACTAGGAACAGGATTTTCCGTCCGCTTTGAGGGCGGCTGCGACGATACCTGTTTCCACCAGCTCGTTCAGCGCATCGCGGTAGCCGTCGACACGGGTGCGGGCCGAACGGTCCGACGTGATGACGACCGTCAGCGCCAGCGACGGCAGCACGTGGACGAATTGCCCGCCGAATCCGCGCGCGTAGTGGGAGGTCTCGCCGCAGAACGCCGTCGAGAACCAGCCGTAGCCGTAGGCGTCGCCCGACCACCGCGACTGGGTTCGCGGCGTCCATGACGTCTTTACCCAGCCTTCAGGCAAAACCCGCTTGCCGTCATGCATGCCGCCATTGCGGTAAAGCTCGCCGAATTTCAGCAGCGCGCGCGGCGACAGCAGCATGTTGTTTCCGCCGAAGAAGATGCCCTGCGGGTCGCGCTGCCACGGCGGGACGGCGATGCCGAGCGGCTTGCCGAGCCAGTCCTCGGCAAGCGCGTGGGTCGACCGCCCGCTCGCGCGCGTCAGGATCGCGGACAGCAGGTGGGTGTTGCCGGTGGAGTACAGCATGCGGCCGCTGGGCGCGTCGTCGAAGGGCCGCGACAGCGCGTGGCGTACCCAGTCGCGGCTCGCAACCCAACGTCCGTAATTGGCGCCGGACGTGCGCTCCAGCCCCGCCTGCATCGACAGCAGGTTGCCGACGGTGAGATCGGCGAGACGCGGGTCGCGTTTGTCGGCCGCCGGCAGGCGCGAGGGCAGGAGGCCCGCGACGCGCGCATCGGCACTGCCGATAACGCCCTTGCCGATGGCGATGCCGACCAGCGCCGAGATCACCGACTTCGAGACCGACTTGACGTTGGCGGGACGGTCGAGTCCGGCCCCCCGAAACGCCCGCGCGACCACTTCGCGTCCGTCCTCGGCGACGATCAGCGCGTGCAGGCGCGGCAGCTTTTTGGCGCGGCCGACGGCATCGGCAAGATCCGACGGCTCGAGTCGCGCGTGGGCTGCCGGCGCGGCTGCGAGCAGCGCCAGAGGCAGCAGACATATCGCCCGGAAGTAACGCATGCAAACTTTCACGCCCGATGACCGGTCTTTCCGTCCGTGCGAATGCCACAGGCGCGCGTCAGCGATCAACCGCGAAAAAGTTCTTGAAATGTTCCTTTTCTCGCATAGGATGTAAAAATCATAACATTCAATCGGAGGTAGTGATGCTGTTAGGGGTTCATTTCGCGATCACGGACGAACAGCGACAAAAGCTGGAGGCCTGCAAAACCGACGACGAACGGAAGGAATGCGTGCAGGAGGAGATAGAAGAGGAATGGGACAAGGCGTTTCTGGTCGAGACCGACAAGGCGTGGGATGCAATTCACCGGTCGCTCGGCGAATTCCCGCCGAACGTGCAGTGTTTTTACGAAGATGACTGGTCCCATGGAGAAAAGTGGGCCGCCCCGGAGGATTACGGCTCGCCGCCGCTCAAGCTCGCGGTGCTTGGTGGCAAGAAACTCATGGACTGGGAAGGGAACCATTTCATCCGCCTGATTGAGCCCGGCGAGGTGTCCCAGATCGCCGCCGCGCTGATCGACATCGACAAGGCGGAACTGCACCGCCGCTACTTCAAGCACTGCGAGGGCGCGTGGCCCGAATACGGCGAGGAGGATTTCGAGTACACGTGGGAGTATTTCCAGGATATGCGGAAATTCTTCGAGCGCGTCGCCGGCGGCGGGCGGACGGTGATCTTCACCGCCGATCAATAGGGAACGATCGCGCCCCCATCGGCATTGGACGCCGCTTCCGCCGCGATGCTATTGATTTCCCGTTGGAATCACCGGCTGCCGTTGCGGAGGGGCGCCCATGAGCCGATCCATTCTCGTCACCGGCGCGCTCGGCCAGATCGGCTCGGAGCTGATCCCGGTCCTGCGGGAGCGCTACGGCGCGGACGCCGTGATCGGCAGCGACATCCGCATGCCGCCGGCGGGGAGCGCGCTGGGCGACGGCCCGTTCGAGCATCTCGACTGCACCCAGCCGCAGCAGATGCGCGACATCGTCGCGGCGCACGACGTCGGCAAGATCTATCACCTGGCCGCGCTGCTGTCGGCAGTGGCGGAAGAAAAGCCGCAGACGGCGTGGCATCTCAACATGGACAGCCTCTATCACGTCCTCGAAATCGCGCGCCGGCAGGGTTGCGCCGTTTTTTTTCCGAGTTCCATCGGCGCATTCGGGCCGTCGACGCCGCGCGACGAGACCCCGCAGGAGACGATCCAGCGCCCGACAACGATGTACGGCGTCACCAAGGTCGCGGCCGAACTGCTGTGCGACTACTATTTCCGCCGCTTCGGCGTCGATACGCGCAGCCTTCGCCTGCCGGGCCTGATCTCGCACGTTGCCGCGCCCGGCGGCGGCACCACAGACTACGCCGTCGAGATTTTCTACCAGGCGGTGCGCTACCGCCATTACACCTGCTTCCTCGCGCCGGAAACGCGGCTCGAGATGATGTACATGCCGGATGCCATCCGCGGCATCGTCGAACTGATGGCGGCGCCCGGCGGGAATCTGGAACATCGGAACGCCTATAACTTCACGGCGATGGATTTCACGCCCGCGGAAATCGCCGTCGAGATCGCAAAGCACCTACCCGGGTTCGCCATCGACTACGATGTCGATCCTGTGCGCCAGGAAATCGCCGAGTCGTGGCCGCGCACGATCGACGATGGCGCGGCGCGCGCCGAATGGGGCTGGAAACCGGACTACGATCTCGCGCGCATGACGGCGGAGATGATCGAGGTGCTGGGCGCCCGGCTGCGGCGCGCCCCGCCCGTCTGAAATACGCGAAGACCGAGGGAGGCGAAGATGCCGCATGACAGACTGGCCGCGACGCTCGCCGCCGAGATCGGCGAGCTTGAGAAGGCCGGTACGCGCAAGGGCGCGGAAACGGTGTTCGCCGGGATCGTACTGCCGTCGGACGGGCGCGGCCCGCGCTACCTGATCGAGGGCGAAGGCGACCGGGCGTTCCTGCGGATGAATGCGAACGCCTATCTCGGGCTCGGCCGCCATCCGGACGTGATCGCCGCCGAGGAGTCCGCCGTCCGCGAGTTCGGGGCAGGTCCTGGCGCGGTGCGGTTCATCAGCGGCACTTGGTCGCCGCACACGGCGCTCGAGGCGCGACTCGCACGTTTCCACGGCCGGCCGGCGGGCATGATCTACAGCTCCGCCTACGCGACCATGATGGGCGTTCTGCCGTCGTTGATCAGCGACGAGACCGCCGTCATCAGCGACGAGCTGAACCACAACTGCATCATTAATGCGGTTCGCCTCGCCCGGCCGAAGGAGCGAGCGGTCTATCCGCATCTTGATCTCGATGCGCTCAAGCGCGCGCTCGACGTCGCCGCGTCATCCTGCCGCCGCGCCATCGTGGTGACCGACGGCGTGTTCTCGATGCGCGGCGATTACGCACCGCTCGCCGAGATAACGGCGATCGCGGAAGGCTTCGATCGCGACTTCGCCGAGAACGTGATCGTGGTCGTCGACGATTCCCACGGCGTCGGCGCGTTCGGTGCGACGGGGCGCGGCACCGAGGAAGTCACGTCGTCGCCGCCGGTCGACATTCTCGTCGGCACGCTCGGCAAGGCGTTCGGGGTGAACGGGGGCTATCTGGTCGCGGCCGAGGGAATCGTGAATTATCTGCGCGAGAAATCGCCGTTTTACGTGTTCTCGAATCCGATCACGCCCGGCGAGGCCGCGGCGGCGGCGGCGGCCGTCGATATCGTCGACAGTGCCCAAGGCCGCGCCATGCTCGCCCATTTGTCGGACATGACGGCGCGTCTCGAGGCAGGCATCGCCGGCCTTGGCCTGGAGACGATTCCCGGACCGCATCCGGTGGTGCCGCTGCTGGTGCGCGACACGTCGCGCACCTCGGAAATCGTCCGTCACCTGCGCAGTCGCGGCATCCTCGCGACCGGACTCGGATTTCCGGTAGTGCCGCGCGGCGAGGAAGCGATCCGTTTCCAGGTGTCGGCGGACCATACGCCCGCCGATATCGACGAGGTGATTGCCGCGCTGTCCGACGCCTGATTTCGATCAAATCGCCTGTCGCGGCCATTCCCTATCCTGATCCGTACGGATCGAATTCAGACAGGAGCCAATCGATGAACGGAAACAGCACCGACGGGCCAGGCCCGGGACTGTTCGACGCCTATGCGCCGGCCGCTATCGCGGAGCGCGTCGAGACGGCGGGCTGCGCCAAGGCGGCGCTTCCGCTGCTGCCGCTCCTGACGCTGGCCGTTCTGGCCGGGGCGTTCATCGCCTTCGGCGGCGCGTTCTATCTCATCGTGACCCACGATTTCGGTCTCGGCTTCGGCGCGACCCGGTTGTTCGGGGGGATCGCGTTTTCGCTGGGGCTGATCCTCGTCGTGGTCGCCGGGGCGGAACTGTTCACCGGCAACAACCTGATCGTGATGGCGCGGTGCGACGGTCGCATCGGGACAGGCGCGCTGCTGCGCAACTGGGTCGTCGTCTATGTCGGCAATTTCGTCGGAGCGGCGGCAACCGCCCTGATGTTCGCGGTCTCCGGCGTGCTCGGTCTCGAGACGGGCGACCTCGCCGAGTACGCGCGAAAGATCGGCGCGGCCAAGGCGGCCCTGCCGGCCGACCAGGCGTTCTTCCGCGGCATCCTGTGCAACGTTCTCGTCTGCCTCGCCGTGTGGCTGAGCTTCGCGGGCCACAGCGTCGTCGACAAGGTCCTGGCCGTCGTCTTTCCCATCGCCGCGTTCGTTGCGATGGGTTTCGAGCATTCGGTCGCCAACATGTTCTTCCTGCCGCTCTCTGTCTTCGTCGGGCTCGAAGCGGATATCGCCGGCATGGCGGGCAACCTGCTGTTCGTGACGCTCGGCAACATCGTCGGCGGCAGCGTAATGGTGGGGCTCGTCTACTGGATCGTTTACCGCCTCGGCAACGGGCCGTGATCCGTTAATCCAGATCAAGGGAAGCCTGCCGCAAAAGGCGTCGAATGGCGCCGGATGACATCATCCGTTCCAGGTTAAACAGCCAATCAGGAGGTTAGGATGGTATCGAGTAAACCAGCAGAAAAACCGCCCTCGAAAAAACCGGAGTCGAAAGCCCCGGCGACGCAGGCGGCGCGGCATCCGCTGATGTCGTTCCGGTCCCAGATGGACAGCCTGTTCGACGACTTCTTCAAGGACTGGGGCGTTCCCCAGTGGGGCATCGCGACCTCCGGCGATCGGCTGATGCCGCGCGTCGATCTGCGCGAGGACGACAAGAACGTCGTCGTGGTCGCCGATCTTCCCGGCGTCGACGACAAGGACATCGAGCTCTATCTCGACGACGACGTTCTCTCGATCCGGGCCGAGCGAAGGGAAGAATCCGAGAAGAAGGGCGACGACAGGACGTCCTATCACCGGATCGAACGATCCTACGGCATGATCCAGCGAAACATCCCCATGCCGTGCCCCGTGAAGCAGGACGGAATCGCTGCGGAATTCGCCAAGGGCGTGCTGACGGTCACGCTGCCGAAAGACGCGCCGGCCAAACCGAAGGCCAAACGCATCGCCGTCAAGGCGGGCTGACAACGGGCGGGGCGGTTCGGCGGGACCGCCCCGTTTCCGTCTGCTAGTGTCCCGCGATGGACCAGCAGGAAATCGTCGACCGTCTCGCCGCAGGCGAGGCGTTCGGCGGCACCAAACCCGACCGCATCGACACCCATATATCCGTCGTCTTCCTGACGGCCGATCGCGCCTACAAGCTGAAGAAGGCGCAGAAGACGTCCTATCTCGATTTTCGCACGCTGGAGGACCGCCGCACGGTCTGCGAACGCGAGATCGAGCTCAACCGCCGGACCGCGCCCGCCATCTATCTGGGCACGGTGCCGGTAACCCTGGCAGACGACGGCGCGCTCTGCCTCGGCGGCGACGGCGAGGCGCTCGAGTGGCTGGTCGAG
This sequence comes from Alphaproteobacteria bacterium, assembly GCA_038148075.1. GTDB lineage: Bacteria > Pseudomonadota > Alphaproteobacteria > MPNO01 > UBA830 > JAYQUR01. Next base: position 9,304 of record JAYQUR010000047.1, read on the forward strand.
ATGGTGCGGTTCGATCCGGATGCGACGTTCGACCGGCTGGCGGCAGCGGGCGCACTTTCGTCAGAGCTGTTCATCGGACTCGCCGACGAGATCGCGGCGATGCACCGGACCGCGAAACCTCTGGACGATCCCGAGCTCGCGGCGTCGATGGACGGCGTCATCGAGGAGAACGAAACCGAGCTGACCCAGAGGGTCGGCCGTCCGCTCGATGCCGACGCCGTCGAGCAGCTGATCGCGCGGCACCGGGAGATCGACGCCGACCTGTCCGGCCTGTTCGAGGACCGCGTCGCGGACGGCATGTTCCGCGTCTGTCACGGCGATCTGCATCTCCGGAACATCTGCCTGTTCGACGGCCGTCCGACCATTTTCGATGCGCTGGAGTTCAACGACGCCTTCACGCGGATCGACGTTCTCTACGATATCGCGTTCCTGCTGATGGACATGATCCACGCGGGTCTCGTGGCCGAGGCGAACGCCGTCTTCAACCGCTATCTCTACCGCATGGACGACGTGTCGGGCCTGCGCGCGCTGCCTTATTACCTGTCCAGCCGGGCGGCGATCCGCGCGCACGTCACCGCGAAGATGGCGGAAGGGCAAAGGGACGAGGCAAAACGGACGGAGACTCTTGGCGACGCGGCCGCGTACCTGGCGCAGGCGCTGGACAGTCTCGAGGAACCGCCGCCCGCGATGATCGCCATCGGCGGCTATTCGGGAACCGGCAAGTCGACGGTCGCCTATTGCCTTGCGCCATATGTCGGCGGCGAGCCCGGCGCCGTGGTTCTCGGAAGCGACCTGCTGCGCAAGCGGCGCTTCGACGTCGAGCCGGCCGAGACGCTGCCGCAAAACGCCTACGAGCCGGAGGTGTCGCAGGACGTCTACAGCGAAATGATCCAGGACGGGCGCCGCGTCGTCCGCGAGGGCCGCTCCGCGATCCTCGACGCGACCTTCCTGCATCCCGACTCGCGGGCACGCGCGGAGAGCGCCGCGCGCATGGCGGGCGTACCGTTCTTCGGCATCTGGCTGTCGGGCGATCCGGATGAGTTGGTCCGCCGCGTCGATGCGCGTATCAAGGGCGCGTCGGATGCGACATCCGCGGTTCTTCGCCGCCAGCTCGCCGACGGGCACGGCGAGACCGACTGGATCGAGATCGACGCTACTTCGCCCGGCGCCGATCCGGCGGCGGACATCGCCGTCCTGCTGGCGCGGGCCGGGATTCCCTGCCGCACGCCCGATCCGGCCTGAGGGCCTTTTCATCCTGCCGCGCGCGTTGGATTATCGGTCCGCGTGCATAAAGATAACCGGAGGAGACATGAGCGAGCCTACGATGCCGGGCATTCCCGTGCCCGAACGCCCGGAGACCGAGCTGGTTCTCGCCGAAATGCGGGGGAACGTCGCGTTGGTCACCCTCAATCGTCCCGACAAGCGTAATGCGATCAACGATGCGTTGCGCGCAGACCTGATGCAGGTGCTCGACTGGGCGGAACGCGATCCCGCGGTCCGCGCGCTGGTGCTGACCGCGAACGGCAAGGGCTTCTGCGCCGGCGGTGACATCTCGGCCATGCGAGAACGCCTGTCCGCACCGCAGGGACGCGTCGCCATGAACGGCTGGAGCCGCCAACGCCGCACCCATCACCTGATTAACATGCTGCACGGCATGAGCAAGCCGACTATCGCTGCGGTCAACGGTGCGGCGGCGGGGCTCGGGTGCGATCTCGCGCTGTGCTGCGACTTTGTGATCGGGTCGCGCGATGCGACCTTCGTGATGAGCTACGTGCTGCGCGGCCTCATCCCCGACGGCGGCGGCATGTATTTCCTGCCGCGCCGCGTCGGACTGGCGCGCGCCAAGCAACTGATCTTCACCGGTCGCATGCTGTCCGCCGAGGAAGCCCTTGCCATCGACATGATAGAGCAGGTCGCCGAGCCGGATCGGCTGCTCGACGATGCGCTGGAAATGGCCGTGGCGATGACCGCGGGCTCACCCGATGCCGTCGCGCTGGCGAAGTCGATCATGGACCAGGGGTTCGAATCCACCGTCGAGGAAGTCTTTGCGCTCGGCTGCCAGGCGCAGGCGATCTGCTACACGACCGATAGCCACCGCGACGCCGTCAGCGCCTTCCTCGACCGGCGGAAATAGCGCGTGGCGACAACACGACCGGCGGGCGGCATCGACCGGCTGATCCGTCCGCGATCCGTCGCGGTCGTCGGGGCATCGACCGATCCCGGCAAGATCGCGGGGCGTCCGCTCAGCTATCTCAAGGCGCACGGCTTCGATGGCGACATATGGCCGGTCAATCCGCGTGCCGACGCGATCGACGGCATCCATTGCTATCCCGACCTCGCAAGCCTGCCCGGCGTGCCGGACGCGGCGATGGTGCTCGTCGGGCCCGCGCAGGTGGAAGGCGCCGTCCGTTCCCTGTCGGATATGGGATGCGGTGCGGCAATCGTCCTTGCAGGCGGGTTCGCCGAGGTCGGCCCCGAGGGCGAGGCACGTCAGGCCGCGTTGAGCGCGGCGGCGGGCGAGATGCGGATCCTCGGACCCAACACGATCGGGCTCCTCAATATTACCGACGCAACGACGCTGTCGGCGTCGGGCGCGCTCGACGTCGAACGTCGTTTTGCCGGCGGCGTCGCCATCGTTTCGCAGAGCGGCGGCATCCTCGGCTCGCTACTGTCGCGCGCGTCGGCGCGCGGCGTCGGGTTGTCGCGTCTCGTCGCCACCGGCAACGAGGCAGATATCGAGGCCGCCGACCTTGTCGACTGGCTGGCCGACGACCCTGCCACGCGCGTCATCGCGCTCTATCTCGAAACCCTTCGCAACCCGGACGCGTTCCGCGCCGCCGCCGAGAAGGCGCACGCCAACGGCAAGCGGATCGTCGCCTATAAGGTCGGCCGATCCGCCGCTGGGGCGCGGTCGGCCGCGTCGCACACCGGGGCGATGGCGGGCGAGGACCGCTTTTTCGGTGCCCTGTTCGAGCGGCTCGGCGTGGTCCGTGTGCTGCGCTACGACGATCTTGTCGACGTGTCCTCGGCGCTCGCAATCGCCCCGCCCGTTGCCGGCAAGCGTCTCGCCATCCTGACGACGACCGGCGGCGCCGCGGGGCTCGTCGCCGACGTCTGCGGCCTCGAAGGGTTCGACACGCCGGCGCCGTCCGCCGCGACGGCCGGGAAGCTGGCGGCTCTGATGAAGGCGGACGGTTACGTGCCGGACAGGAACCCCATCGACCTAACGCTCGCCGGCCTCGATTCCGGGGTCATCCATGGCGCGCTCGCGACGCTTGCGGACTGCGGCGACTACGACGCGGTCGTCACAGTGATCGGCTCGTCCGCCGTCGGCCGGCCGACGCTTACGGCGGACCCGATGGTGCGTGCTGCGGCCGGTGCCTCGCGTCCGATCATTGGCTACGCCAACCCCGATGCGCCGGCCATCGTGCAGCGGCTGAATGCCGACGGCGTGCCCGCCTTCGCCGCGCCCGAACCCGTCGCCGCCGCGCTGTCCGCGCTTGCCGCGCCACTGCCCCGGGTGCGCGCCGCCGCGGCATCGCCGCCCGCTATTCCCGGCGCGTTCGCCGGGCGGACGGGGCCGCTCGACGAGGCCGAATCCAAGCGGCTGTTCGCGGCGTTCGGCGTTCCATCAATCGCCGAAAAGGTCTGCGAAACGCCCGAAGAGGCGATCGCCGCCGCCGGAAACTTCGCCGGCCCCGTCGTGGTCAAGCTGTTGAGCGCGGGGGTCGCGCACAAATCCGAGGTCGGCGGCGTCCGCCTCGGCGTTGCGTCCGAAGACGTCGGCGCGGCCTGCGACGGGATCGCGGCTTCCGCGCGGAAGGCGGGGGTTGCGGGACCTGTCCGGTTTCTGGTGCAGGAAACCGTACGCGGCGGCATCGAGATCATCGTCGGTTTCGCCCGCGATCCCGTGCTCGGCCCGGCGCTCCTGATCGGCGGAGGCGGCACCCACGCGGAGCTTTTGCTCGACAACGCGGTGCGCCTGCTGCCTGTGGACCGGATCGACATCGAGGAAATGCTGTCGTCGCTCGCTCTGTTCCCGATGCTAGAGGGCTACCGGGGGGCGCCGCGCTGCGACGTCCCGGCTCTTGTGGAGGCCGCGATCGGCTTTGCGGAGATGTGCCGCGCGTTCGGCGACCGCCTCCTCGACGCCGAAATCAATCCGTTGTTCGCGCTGCCGGAGGGGCAGGGGGTCAGGGCCGCGGACGGGCTCGTCCGGTTCGCCGGATAAGACGCGACCGCAAGTCAGGTTGCGGTCTTCGGCCGGTTCGTGTCTCAATGGCGCCATGACATCGCCAGTGAGACATAGCGCCCCCGATGCGGCCTCTCTCGATATTCTCGTCGGTCGAGCTCGGGCGATGACGGAGGACCTTCGTGCCCGCGCCGAGACCGCGCGGGCCGAACGCCGCGTGCCGCCGGAGACCGTCGACGCGTTCAAGAAGGCCGGTCTCATCCGCATGACCCAGCCCAGGCGCTACGGCGGCGGCGGGATGGGCTGGGACGACATGTGCGCGGTCGCCCAGACGCTGGCGGCGGCCGATGGCGCACAGGCCTGGATCCAGTGCATCCTCGCCGACCATGCCGTGCTGATCGGCACCTTCCCCGAGCAGGCGCAGGACGACGTCTGGGCCGCCGATCCCGAAATCGTTTCCGCCGCGTCGTTCGACCCGAAGGGGATTGCGACGCCTGCCGACGGCGGTTTTCGCTTTTCCGGCACATTCGGTTTCGCGAGCGGGATCGATTACGCCGACTGGCTGATTTGCGGCGGCTTCATCGTCGACGGCGAGACGCGCGACGGCCCCCATTTCTTTCTCGTGCCGATGTCAGAGGCCGAGATCATCGACGACTGGCACACAGTCGGCCTCGAAGGCACGGGCTCGAAGAGCTTCCGCATCGAAGATGCGTTCGTTCCCGTACATCGCCGCCTCGACGGCGCGCGCGCGCGCGCGGGCAACGGGCCCGGTGCCGACGTCAATCCGGAACCGGTCTACCGCATGCCGCGCGGCACGCTGTCCTCCTTCGCCTTTTCGGCGCTGTCGGTCGGCATGGCGCAGGGACTGCTCGACGAATGGCTGGTCTACACGGCGGCGCGCGTTTCGCGTGGCACGCCGATGATCGACAGCCCCGTCAGTCACATCGTCGCCGGCGAATGCTCGGCGGAAATCGCCGCCGCCGAAGCTTGTTACCGGCGTTCGATCGAGGATGCGATGCGTCGTCTCGGCGAGGGTGAGAGGCTGAGCGACAGCTATCTTCTCCTTGCGAGGCGCGATGCCGCGTATGCGGCGAAGACGGCGCTGATGGCGGGCACGCGGCTGTTCAACGCGGCGGGCGGCAGGGCGATCTACCAGTCGAATGCGCTCCAGCGCCAGTACCGAAACCTGGTGGCGGCGGCCGCGCATTATTCGGTCGCATGGGAAGAAAACGCGATCGCCGCCGGCCGCGATCTCATCGCGACCGCGAAACCCTGAATATCGGTTCCGCGATATCGCTTGAGCCGATTCAGACGCGCCGCCATACTTCCTCCCGGTTTTCAACAATCGAAAGGAGGTGATCCAGTGTCTCATTGTCTCAAGGTGCGGTCCTCGACCGCGCGGAACTGGATCGTCGCCTCTGAAGAGGTTCGCCTCGGCTGAATGCGACGCATTCATGGTCCGCGTCGGACCGTGTCTGACAATGGAAGGGCCGTCCCTCGGGGCGGTCCTTCGCTTTTGAGCAGGGCTCAAAC